>NZ_JBDOBO010000026.1:0-31322 GCF_047723935.1 Gluconobacter sp. | reverse complement strand
TAACATAAAAATGTAATTTATGTTTCTGTTTATGGGGATTCTGGCATATTTATGTATTCAAATTGGACTTCGAAAATGGAAGAAGATTCTTGCACTTTCGTTTTGTCTGTGGTTCCAGTCATCCCTGTCTAGGAAGTTTCTTGATATCAAACTTTCAGAAGTGTCTGTGTCAAAAACTGTCTTTGGTGGTGCGTCATACTCGTGGCTTACCCTCAGGGTAGGCGGAGACTAGTGCGTAAATAGGTGGAATATTTTTCACGTTGGAAGAAGTGTGGAAAAGTTCGACCTTTGAAATAGATCTTTCCACAGGGATTTTAAAAATCTTTTGCTGGAAAGGTGGTTGCTGGACATCATCAGCACCTGGGTAGGGAGGATGGCAATGCCACAACCTGTTCCTACAGCGAGCGTTTTGAAGCGCCTGTTTCAGGTCTGTCAGGGTTGAGAGTTGCTTGCCATGGTTTCGTATCGAATATCTGATCAAGATAATCTTCGTCTTTTTCATGCATTTCGGTCTGACTGCGGGTATTGATGGGTATGACTAAGATGCTTTCAAGTTCAGTGCGACAGGCCCGTGAAGCAGACCCGACACTTTTGCGCCTCAAGCTGATTGGGCAAATGGAAGCACGGACCCTGACAGGGGAGAGTGTTCTTCCTGTCGGGGGTAAAACACGCGCGCTTTTGGCCATTCTGGCTCTCTCTGACAGGAAGCCCGTCCTTCGTTCTCGGCTGGCTGAATTGCTATGGAGTCGCCGCCCAGAAGATATGGCTCGTGCGTCGTTGCGGCAGGAAATTCATCGTCTTCTGGATGCTCTGAGCCCGCTTGGCGTCGAAATCATAGACGTGCAGCGGCATTCTCTCATGCTTAAGCCTGCCCTGACTTCTGTCGATGCAGAACGTATTCTGACGGCGAGCGTAAGAACCATTGATAGCATCCCGGCTCCTGAGGAAGTGCTGCTTGGGGAGTTGAGTGGCATTGATGTGGCCCTGGATGAGTGGCTGAACCAGCAACGCGCCCGGCTGTCGCATCATCTACTGGGGCTTTATGAAAGCTGCCTGCGTGAGTTGACTGACCCGGAGCAGGTTGATGACGTTACTGACCGCCTTCTGAAAGTTGATTCTCTGAATGAGGCTGCATGGCGCGCTAAAATTCAGAGCGCCCTGCGTCGCGGTGAGCAGGCAAGGGCCGTACTTTTGGCGGAGCAGGCTGTACGGGCTTTCGGGCAGGAAGAAGGGCATGTGGCAGGCCCTGTTACTCAGGCACTGATTTCGAGTGTTCTGAAAGCGGCGGGGCTTGAGCCAAGTCTTACGACCGCTGGAATTGCAGAACTGGAGAGTACGTCTGTACTGTTTCCGGGGAGCGACGAAAATCTTCTCGGCGCTGCTGGCGCACAACGCACCGATCCAATGCTGGCATTGCCTCTACATCTTTCGCAAATGGCGGCTGGGCAGTCTCGAAAGATCTCGTTGCTGGTCCTTTCGCCCTTTGCCGCTGACGGGTTGAAAGATGCTGAGTTAAAATGTGCGACCAGCCTTAGTGATCAGTTTGAGTTGCTGTTCGTCCATGTCGATACATTCGACATCGTTGCAAAGCCTGAAGGGTTTGTGCCTGATCCGGCTAATCCGATGGCATCGTATCGGGGGCTCGGGGCTGATTATGTTGTCACGGGGGCTGTCCGTTCAGGGGCTTCGGATAATACCTTCCGGCTTATCCTGAAGGTTCTGGACGTCCGGGCGGGCGGATTTATTGTCTGGGGTACGTATTACGATCTGCCTGATCTGGACCCGATGTCAGTCAGTAATGGGCTGATCGGCCCGGCGACAGCAATGCAATGGGGTCTTCTTCTTGCCGAGGGGCGCCGTACAGCGAACCGGGCTGACACGGAGCTTTCGGCTCTGGGTAAAGCCACTCGGGTCTTCATGTTGCTATTGAAGCGGGACAATGCCCTGTTCCCGAGGATTAGGCAGCTTCTGGATGCTGCCGGACTGGAAGACCCCCGGGAAGGCACTGTAGCGGTCATGCAGGTGCTTTACTGCCTGATCCGCTATGAAAATGACTGGAGTGCTGAAGGTACAGCTCTGCTTGCAAATGGTATCAAGTTTGCGCGGTTGCTGGTTAATCTCAAGCCAGATGCGCCTGGTATGGCTATCCTTTTGTCGGCGTTTCTCATGCATGATCCGGCATCCGTGCCTCTGGCACGGTCAATCGTGCGAATGTGTGAAAAGTCCATGGCGGGGCCTTCCGGGACACATAATCTGCACGATGTGCTGCTGTGTCGCGTCCTGCTGCATGTTCTGGACGGAGATCTGGAGGGTGCAGCTGCGATCGCTGGAAAACTGCGTCATAATCCGTATCATTCTCCGCTTTCCACATTGATCAGACCATTTTTCATGATGATCATGATGCTGGGTGGAGAGAGGCAGGACGTCATTGAAATGGGGCGCCTGATGGCAGGGCTACACCCCAATTATTCAAGTGCGTTGGTCTATTATCTGGCGGCTTTGGTGCTGGAGGGCGAAAGTGCTGAGGAGATCCAGCAGGTTCGCGAGCACTTGCACCGGTTGGTCCCCGACCTGACAATTGAGAAGATTTTGAGCCGTTTCCCATATCTGAATGCCACTAAAAAGGCAGAGCTTCAGCAGGCTTTCAGCTCGACAGGTCTTTTATAAACCGCTCATGTGCGGGTAGGGCGCTTGGCCTTACCCGGTGAGCGCGATATGAACACGGAATTGATGTTGCCCGGATTCAGGTTTCGCCAGTCTGTCTCCATGCCCGTGACGGCCCTGGCCCGGCCCGCAGGACCACCATGATGTCTCGTATGCAGATGATTGTTTCCAGCTCTTCCCGTCGTTTCGCGTTCCGGACGGCCCTAGGCATTCTTGCCGTCGGTACAGTTGCAGCCTGTGGCGGCGCTCGTGATCCCAGTAGCCTTACCGCTCCCCGTAATCATCTGCTTGGCGTTGATCGCGGTGCAGAGGGTGGTGCGGACCAGCTCAAGGGCGGCGTTAATGCCTATCTGTGGCGTGGTGCGATTGATACGCTCTCGTTCATGCCATTGGCTTCGGCAGATGCTGTTGGTGGGGTCATTCTAACGGATTGGTATCAGCCGCCATCCAGCAAGGATGAGCGTTTCAAGATTGCTGCGTATGTACTCGACCGCCGGATGCGCTCTGACGCGCTTCGTGTCTCGGTATTTCGGCAGGTGTTCCAGGATGGTGAATGGCAGGATACTCCAGTTTCAGCCACGACCACATCTGACATTACGACCCGCATCCTGACCCGCGCCCGCCAGTTGCGTGCAGAAAACGGCGAACAGGGTAACTGAGTTAGACATGAGCGATACGACAACCACGGCTTTCGATTTTCAGTCCCGGGAGCCGTTCTGGCAGGCAGAGTGGAAGCAGCGAAATGTATTTGCTGTTCCAGATGTGCCTCCGGCTGACCGGCCAAAATACTACGTGCTGGAAATGTTTCCGTACCCATCCGGCCAGCTACACGTGGGTCACGTACGGAATTACACACTTGGAGACGTCGTAGCGCGTTACAAGCGGGCACGAGGGTTTTCGGTGCTTCATCCCATGGGATGGGACGCTTTTGGACTGCCCGCTGAGAATGCAGCGCGGGAACGCAATGTGCATCCTGGTAAGTGGACGATGGAAAACATCGCCACAATGCGCGGCACGCTGCAACGTCTCGGCTTTTCCTTGGACTGGGACCGTGAAATCGCGACCTGCCTTCCGGAATATTACGGCAAGCAGCAGAAACTGTTTCTGGATATGCTCGCCGGTGGTCTGGTTGAGCGCCGGGATTCGTCTGTAAACTGGGACCCGGTCGATGAGACGGTTCTGGCCAATGAGCAGGTTGTCGAGGGACGCGGATGGCGGTCCGGAGCGCTGATTGAGAAGAAAGTTCTTTCTCAGTGGTTCCTGAAAATCACCAAATTTGCTCAGCCGCTGCTTGATACGCTGGGGCAGTTGGATCGCTGGCCGGAACGCGTGCGGACGATGCAGGAGCGCTGGATTGGGCGTTCAGAAGGTGCGCGTGTCCGTTTCGCTCTTCATAGCCCGCCGTCGGGCTTCGACATTGAGCTGGATGGTATCGAAGTCTTCACGACGAGGCCGGATACGCTGTTCGGATTGAGCTTCGTTGGTATTGCCGCGGATCATCCGCTGGCAGCCAAGGTCGCCCGGACCAATCCTGCTGCGGCTGAATTTATTGAAGAATGCCGTCGTCTTGGGACATCCGAAGAGGTGATTGAGGCCGCTGAAAAGCGTGGCTTCGATACGGGTCTTCGCGTCAGTAATCCTTTGAATCCAGATCAGACGGCGCCCGTCTGGATCGCCAATTTCGTGTTGATGGATTATGGCACGGGGGCAGTGTTTGGGTGCCCGTGTGGCGACCAGCGCGATCTCGATTTTGCTCATAAATATGATCTGGCTGTGCCGCAGGTTCTGCTTCCCGCTGGGGAAGATGCGGAGACATTCCGCGTTGGCCGGAAGGCTGTCGCAGGTGAAGCCACGCTCTACAATTCGGGATTCCTTGACGGTCTGGCTGTTGCAGTCGCCAAAAAGACTGTCATCGAGCGTCTCGAAGGCATGGGCGTTGGGCATGGCGTCGTAAACTGGCGTCTGCGGGATTGGGGAATTTCCCGTCAGCGTTACTGGGGCTGCCCGATCCCCATTATTCACTGTGAGAAGTGTGGTGCAGTTCCGGTTCCGGATGATCAACTGCCAGTTGTCCTGCCAGAAGATGTGACATTTGATCGGCCGGGCAATCCGCTGGATCATCATCCGACCTGGAAGCACGTTTCCTGCCCAAGCTGCGGGTCTGCCGCCACGCGTGAAACAGACACGTTCGACACGTTTGTGGACAGTTCTTGGTACTTTGCCCGCTTTACCAGCCCGCACGCGCCAACGCCGACCGTACCGGCCGCGGCTGATGGCTGGCTTCCCGTCGATCAGTATATCGGCGGCATTGAACATGCGATCCTCCATCTGCTCTATGCGCGCTTCTTTACCCGCGCCATGCATGAGACGGGTCACTTGGGTCTGGATGAGCCGTTTGATGGCCTCTTCACTCAGGGCATGGTCACGCACGAGAGCTACAAGGACGGGGCAAACTGGCTCTATCCGGAAGAAGTCGAGCGTCGTGGTGATGTGGTTGTCCGACGTGACACGGGAACGCCCATTCAGGTCGGACGCTCTGAAAAGATGTCCAAGTCCAAGCGCAATACGGTCTCTCCGGTAGAGATTATTGAGCGTTTTGGTGCTGATACGGCGCGGTGGTTTGTGCTGTCAGACAGTCCGCCAGAACGTGACATGGAGTGGACAGCTTCTGGCGTGGCTGCTGCGGCCCGGTTCGGGCAGCGTCTGCATCGTCTGGTTTCGGCTGTGGCTGCGGCTGATCCGATTGACAGTGTGCATAGCTCGGCTGGAGATGATCTGCGCCGTGCTACCCATCGGGCGATTGCAGCGGTCACAGAAGCTCTGGAAGCGTTCACGCCTAACGTTGCAGTGGCGCGACTGCATGAGTTGACCTCCGCTCTGGCAGAGGCTCAGGGTAAGGAGGGAGCGGGGTTTGCGGCCGCTCGTCGTGAAGCTGCTTCCGCGCTTTGCCTGCTGTCTGCGCCGATGATGCCGCATCTTGCAGAAGACATGATGGCAGTTCTTGAACCCGGTGGTGAACTTGTTGTGAATCGGGCATGGCCTGAGGCGCAGGATGAGTGGCTGGCAGTTCAGAGCGTCACGATCGGTGTGCAGGTGCTTGGCAAACTGCGTGGAACGATTCAGGTGCCGCCTGATGCGCCAAAGGATGACGTTCTTGCTGCGGCTAAGGCTGAGCCTAATGTTGCCCGGGCCCTTGAGGGCAAACGTCTGGTGAAGGAAATCCACGTTCCCAACCGGATCGTCAATTTTGTGGTAGCAGGCTGATCGTGAAACATCGCAGTTCCCTGACTCTCTCTGCGTTCCTTCTGTTGGGAGGGTGTGGTTTCACACCCCTCTACGGCAAGATGGACACGAAAACCGATATTTCGGCTGAACTCGCACAGGTTTACGTCGCGAATATTCCGGGAAGATATGGTCAGGAACTGCGGCTGGCCCTGCAAAAAAATCTTGCAGGCGCCGGTCCGGAAAATCCTCAGCGTTATACGCTGCGGGTCAACTCGGGCGCGAACAGTGAAGCCATTGATATTCACCAGGACAACACGGCTGGCCGTATCCGCGTTTCCGGTTCCGCGCACTGGCAGTTGTTCACAGTGGAGCAGTCTCCCCAGTTAATCACGCAGGGAGATGCAACGACACTGGACGGTTACAACGCCAGTTTCGAACAGTATTTTGCTCAGACGCTGAATGACGAAACGACCAAGGGGCGCGTTGCGGGCACCCTGGCTCAGAGCCTTACGCAGCAGCTTGCTGTCTGGTTCCGCTCTCATAATATGCCGTCTAATGCGGCACCTGTTGATATGCCGCGGTATATCAATACGGATAGCATGCCGTCTGATAATGGATCGGCGACGGATCGTGTTGGCGTGGATGGCTTCCCAGCCTCTGCGACAGGACGTCTCTCTCAGGGCACCACAAGCAATTAATGAAAATTGAGGCCCGTAATATTGGCCGCGCCTTATCCGATGCCGGAACGTGGCGCGCCATTCTTCTTCATGGCGAAGACACGGGGCTAATACGGGAAAGAGCGGCTCAGGCCGTTCGGCTCGTTGCAGAGACGCTGGACGATCCATTTCGCGTCTCCCAACTCGATCGCGAGACGCATGATCGTCTTGAGGAAGAGGGCACTGCTCTTTCGTTGATCGGTGGTCGGCGTGTCGTGTGGGTTCGGAGCGGCACGGATGCTCTGACGCCCATGCTGACGCGTGCTCTGGAAGTTTCGACGGACACGCTGATCGTTATTGAGGCGCCCGGCCTTTCGTCAAGATCCACCTTGCGTGCATTCGCCGAGCGCCGGAAGGACGTGGCATCTATTGCCTGCTATCCCGAGGAAGGGCGGGCATTATCCCAGACGGTCACAGATGCACTGTCTCAGGCTGGAGTTTCTATCGATCGGGATGCGTTGACCTGGCTGATAGGGCGGCTTGGTGCAGATCGAAGCAGCGTTCGCGGAGAAATCGAGAAGCTTGTTCTCTATGCAGGGCCAAACGGTCGGCTTGATCTTGACGCTGTTCAGGACTGCGTGGGTGATGCGGGAGGGAGTTCTCTCGAAGATGCGGTCTTCGCCGCATTGTCTGGCCATCGGGCAGAAGCAGATCAGGCCCTGGAGCGCGCTTTGGCCGATGGGGCTAATCCCGTAGCTGTTGCGCGTGCGGTATTAAGCGTGCTGACGCGGCTTCAGAAAGTGGCACTTGCAGTGAAGGCTGGCCAAGGCCGCGCAGAAGCCATGAAAGCGCTCAAGCCGCCAATCTTCTTTAAACGGACTGCTGCGTTTAATCAGGCTCTAGACCGTTGGTCTGTTGTGGCTCTGAGCAGGGCTGCACGCGAAACGCAGGCTTTTGAACTGGCCTGCAAGCAAAGTGGTGCACCTGATCTGGCACTTTGCCGACGTCATATTTCGGCGCTGTGTGGCATCTGGAAAGTCTGAGTTTCCAGCGTCTGCATTAAGTGGATGGGTTGTCAGTGTTGTGGTTATGGAAAACGGCGGAGTTCAGCTCCGCCGTTTTGCGTTCTGGCTTAGAAGCGCGCAGACACATCCAGATAATAATAGCCGCCAGCAATACCGAGCTGGTTGGTGCTCATGTAGTACTTGGGCGCACCAAGATAACGGTTTTCCTTTGGCACGACGGAGGGGTAAGCAGCGAAGATGTTGTTGCCGCCAATCGTCGCACTCCAGCGGGTGTTGATGTTGTAGGTTACAGACGCATTGGTGGTCCATTTAGGTGCGTTCTGGAACTCGCGATAGTTCGTTGTCGAGAACGCGTTCGGGCCAGTGTAATAGGTCAGGTTTGATGTCGTCTGGCCGTAGCGGATTTCGTGAACTGCAACGGCCCACGTGTTGTTGGGCGAGTGCCAGCGACCGCCAAAGATGATCTTGGAGCGCGGGTAGGCTGTCGTCAGATAGGCGAGAGTAGGGATGGTCAGCAGGTTTGCACCGCTGGTGGTTGTACCCTGATGGCGCAGGCGCGTCCGGTTCAGGTTGATGGCAACGTCCCAGTCCACATGACCGAAGCGGCCGAACTCGCTTGGGTAAGTTGCATTGATGTCCAGGCCCTGTGTGCGGGTCGTGGCGACATTCGCGAACCAGTAAGCTGACAACTGGCCAGCACCCCAGTTTTCGGAGCCTGACGGCAGTGGGAAACCGTTTGCGTAGAGAGCCTTATATGCCTGTGAACCGTAGATCGTTCCACCTGGCTGGATACGATCACGGAGATCAATTTGGTAGGCGTCAACCGTGACGTGAAGCTTACGGATCGGTTCAACGATGATGCCGCCTTCGACGCTTGTGGCCTGTTCTGGCTTCATCTGTGAAGCGCCGTTGGCCAACGCACCGGTGGAGTTGGCTGCAATCAGGCCGCGTGCTGCCGTTGGGGAGACGGCAAGCGCGGAGTAATGCTGCTGGGCCAGTGTTGGGGCGTGGAAGCCACTGCTGAATGTTCCGCGAACAGCAAACCGCGGGCTAAAATCGTAGCGTGTGGAGACCTTGCCGGTTTTGGCATTTCCAACATCTGTATAGTGCTCGACGCGGCCTGCCAGATCGACCTGCCAGTTCTTCATCAAGTGGGTAGAGATATCGACGTATCCAGACGCGACATCACGGGACCAGTTGCCGGCGTTGTAAGTTGTCGTACCGGGGATGCCGTCAGCGCCTGTGCCCGCAATGCTGTCTGCGGAGCCAGTGCCCATTGAATAGGATTCATAGCGATACGCAGCGCCACCGGCGACATTGATGCTGTGAGGCCAGAAAGAAAAGTTGAACTTCCGGGACAGATCGAAACTGCTCGTCCACTGGGAGTTGTTATATCCCTGCGCATTGTAAAAGTTCGTAGGCGTCCGTCCGTCTGCTTTGTAAACGGCGCTGTTAATCGTGCTGAGAGCATCAAAGCGATCGAAGTCACGGCCATACACTGTGGAAAGATCCCAGTGCCAGCCAGCCAGCATACCTTTGAAACCAGCCGTCAGTTCGTAATCGTTCTCTTCCAGTCCCAGGATCGGCGAATAGCCATACGGGTATTTTGCGGCGTATCCGGGATAGGCGCTCAGGGTCGAGGGCAGGCGGTAGTTCTGATAAGATTCCGCATGCCGATGGGCATAGGTGGCACTGGCATAGGCCTGAACAGTCTCGGTGATGTCGTAACCTGCCGTGATGGCGACGCTCTCACGTGTCTGTTCGGGCTGGCTCAACACCTGGTTGGTATACTGGTTGGTACGATTGTCTTTACCGGACCGGAACGCATGGTCCTGATGCACGAAATCGCCACCGATATGCACATAGCCACGGTTATTCAGATTGAATCCGCCATCCAGATACACACCCTGCTGGAAGCCATCCCCCTCGCTGGTGATCCCGGTGTTGGAGCGCATGCTCAGTCCGTGGTCCTGCTTCTTGGTGATGATGTTCACCACGCCAGCGATTGCGTCGGAGCCGTACTGGGCTGATGCGCCGTCACGCAGAACTTCAATGTGATCGATCATGGACATGGGCAGCATGTCGATATCAACCGGGGTTGCGCCTTGAGATGGCCCCGGATCGGCATAAATATTGGCCGTTGTATGACGACGCTTTCCATCTACGAGCACAAGGGTTTCGTTAGGGTTCAGACCGCGCAGGGCAATCGTGTCCGTCAGGGCGCCAGCGTCGAAACCTGCTGTCGGGACTGTCAGGGACGGTAGCAACAGGGAGAGGGCGTCGCGAAGCGTCGGCTGACCTGTGGACGTGATCTGACGATTCGAGACGACGTCGATCGGGGAAATGGAATCCCGCGCTTTTTTGCCGAACTCACGCGTTCCCGTGACAATTACAGCCTCAGTGCCGCCGGATACGTCTTTGGCGTGTGCGGGGGAAGCATTGCGGACTGCTTGGCTCTTGGTCTTCTTGTGATCGTTATCCGTTGTCGGGACGGCTGCGCATAGTCCTGCAACCGGCATCATGAGAGAGGAGCCAAGAAGTGTGGTACCAAGGAGGCCCAGATGTCGGGAAGAAAAGCGTACAGCCACGATTTAACGATCTCACGAGAGTGTATGGAGAATTCGACAATCTGGTGTCGTGTATCGTTTTGGTCAACGCAATTTCTTACAGTTTGATAACATTCCCGAAAATTGTGTCCTGGTGTTGCTTCATTCCCTCAGTTGGGGCGTTGCTGTTTGACTGACCACTTGGAGCTTGAACAGTGAAGCGTCGTCATTTTCTGCGCGCGGCTTCTGTCGCGCCCGCCTCTCTCGCTGCATCCTCTCTCGTGCCCCAATCAGCTTGGGCTGATGGAAATGAAGACCGGGGAACAGGCCCTTCCGGTGTATTCGAAGTGGTGGCCCAGTTTGATGGACCAGGGCCTTCGGGCGTCGTGGTTCTGCCAGATGGTCGCATATTCGTTGGTTTTCCACGGCATGCGGTTGACCATAAGGGGGCGACACTGGGTGAACTCGTGAAGGGGAAGGTTGTTCCTTATCCTTCGGTCGAGGAAAGTATGCCCAGCAGCCGCTCGGCCGCGGATTGCCTTGTGTCCGTTCATGGCATGACGCTGGATGCAAAGGGCCGGATCTGGGCAATCGATGATGGCAAAAGAGCCGGTCACCCGCTGGCGCTTGGTGCCGCCAAGATCATTTGTATCGATCCACAGACCAGCACGATTGTTCACAGGATTATCCTGAAAGCGCCGGCACTTTTGCCGGACAGTCATATGAATGATCTGCGTGTGTCCCTGTCTCATGGATCTCAGGGCACAGTGTTCGTGACGGATTCTTCATTCGGAACGAAGCCGGGACTTGTGGTGGTGGATGTCGCGACGGGGCAGGCGCGTCGTGTCCTGACGCAAAGCAAGGCCATTCTGGCGGAACAGGGCTTTCTGGCAATTGTGGAGGGCGAGCCCCGCCGATACATTCCCGGCAAGCCTCAGCTTGTTTCGGGTGGTGTGGATGGTATCGCCATCACAAAGGACGAGCAGCGTCTGTACTTCTCGCCTCTGACAAGTCGCCGTCTTTACAGCTTGCCCGTTGCTCTGCTCGCAGATGTCTCCTCGGATGACGCAACGCTTGAGCCAGCGATCAGGGATGAAGGTGAGAAAGGGGTGGCTGATGGCCTCGATTTTGACCGGCACGATCGCCTTTACACGACCAACTACGAACACGACTGTATCTTGCGGCGTGATCCGGATGGCAGTTTCAAGATGATGCTCCGGGACCCGCGCGCTCTTTCGCCGGATGGCATTTTTGCATCCGACAATTATGTCTACTGCACGTTTGGTCAGTGGAACCGGCTGGCCTCTTTCAATGAAGGCAAAGACCGGCGCGTTCCGCCCTATCTGCTGGTCAGGTTCCCGATTGAAGAGCCGGAAGCCTACAATGCCCTGCCCGAGGGGGCACCATCCAAAGCCGGGACACCGGGGGATTAAAAACGAAAAAAGCCCTCGACCAGAGGACTGGGTCGAGGGCTTTTTCGGGCTTGAGGCCTTCAGGCTGTCTGCTGCGGTGGTAGTTGGTCTTCTGTTGTGTGCTTGTCCACTGCGGCAGGAAGCAGCTGGGCAATAGCCGGAAGAATGGTTGCTGCCGGAAGACCTGTCTTTGAGACAATCATCTGGATCTGCTCGTTCGTCAGCAGATTGCGGAGTTCATCCGTGGTGATGGGCAGGTTTTCACCGTTACCAATCCAGGAATGGATCTTTTCATCAAGGCCTGCGCTCTTGGCCTGTGCGATGAGCATGTTCAGGCCTTCGCCTTTGAGCATGTCCCCAAAGCTACCGCCCAGCTTATCGCCGAGTTGGCCGCCGAGAGCGCCCATGGCCTGATTCACGATGTTACCGAAAAAGCCGCTCATGGCACGTATTCCGTCTTTGACGCGGCCTGAACGCCGCCAGGAGAAAAAAGGGCCGAGCCAAAATGATCGGCCCGGCTTTAAATCAGGACGCCCGTTTTTTGTTGAGTTCCTGAGGAACTTCGACATCAATTTCGAGCATCGAACAGCCGCTGCCGCGGTCAAGCTTGATCTTGACCTTGTCCTGATCGACGGCGACGTGGCGTGCGATGACTTCCATGATTTCTTTGTGAAGCTGCTTGATTAGGTCTGACTCGCCTTCTTCACCTGCGCCACGTTCGTGGGCGAGAAGAATCTGGAGGCGATCCCGTGCGACAGCGCTACTGGACGTCTGCTGACGTTTTGCGAAGAGGTTTGCGAGGAAGCTCATGCCGCACCCTTCTTGCCAAGGAGCCAGTCAAAGAAGCCACGCTTCTCGACCGGGACTGAAACTTCAATCTTCTCACCAGCCAGACGACGTGCGGCTTCGAAATAGGCGCGCGCCGGGAGGCTTTCCGGAGAGGACAGGGTGACAGGAGCGCCAACGTTGGACGCCTTCAGAACATCATCGCTTTCCGGAACAATACCAACCAGCGGGATGGACAGGATTTCCAGAACGTCTTCAACGCTCAGCATTTCCTTGCGGGCAGCGCGGATCGGGTCATAGCGCGTGATGAGAAGGTGCTTTTCAATCTTCTCGCCGCGTTCGGCCTTTTCGGTCTTGCTATCCAGCAAGCCGATAATGCGGTCTGAGTCACGTACGGAACTGACTTCAGGGTTCGTCACGATGACCGCAGCGTCAGCATGATACATGGCGAGTTGCGCACCGCGTTCAATGCCAGCCGGGCTGTCACAGATGACCCAGTCAAACTTCTCGCGAAGTTCTTCCATGACGCGGGCCACGCCTTCTGACGTCAGCGCATCTTTGTCGCGCGTCTGGGATGCCGGAAGAATGGAAAGGGTTTCACAGCGTTTGTCGCGGATCAGGGCCTGGGACAGTCTTGCGTCGCCCTGCACCACGTTGATGAGGTCAAACACAACGCGACGTTCTGCACCCATCACCAGATCAAGGTTACGCAGGCCAACGTCAAAATCCACCACAACGACGTTCTGGCCGCTTTGCGCGAGTGCGGCGCCGAGAGCGGCGGTCGATGTCGTCTTGCCGACGCCACCCTTGCCTGAGGTGACAACCAGAACCTTGGCCATGAATACTCCAAAAACTGCTTCTGTGACGTAATGCCGCCCGTTGTGCGGAACCCGCGCCTGATGCCTTATCCTATGGGATAGTAAAGCCTTACGGCAACACGGGAATAAGGGCTGTTTCGTGGCATGAGGTCACTTTCTTGCAGTTCCCGCCTCCGGATTAGCGCGGAAGAGGCAAAACGCGGACCCGGTCCTCATCCAGAAGGACCTGTGCGGGTTGGCCGAAAATCGCAGCGTCAATGTCTTCCGTAACGGCGTAAAAACCATCCAGAGCAAGGAGTTCGGCCTCCATTCTGGACGCAAAAATTCGCGCTTCAGACTTGCCGCCGACACCGGCAATCGCGCGGCCGCGTAACGAACCGTAAACGTGGATAGAACCTGCTGCAACGATCTCTGCTCCTGATGAAACGGAGCCGATAATGATCACGTCGCCCTGCATGTGCTGGATGCATTGTCCTGAGCGGATGGCGCCGTCGAGGATCAGCGTTTGCCCGCCTGCGGGCGCCGCGACGGCTGTTGCATCCGCTGCGGCCCCTTGATCGGGAAGCTCTACTTCGCCGGAAGGGCGGCCGCCTTCGAAGGAGGCAGGCCAGTCCCACCCCGCGACAGCTGGCCATGAACGATCACCGCCTTCAATGCTGATGATCCGTACGCCACGACTGCGGATATCTTCCAGGAGGGTTGGCAAGCCCGGTGTTTCTTCCGAGAGAAGTCCGAGGTCGAGAATCACCGGCTTTCCGCTGAAAAGGCCGCCGGAACGGACGACCTGCTGATCCAGGCCAGCCAGCCAGAGGTTCAGGGGAGCCTCCGGTGACAGGACCAGCGCCAGAAAAGAGCGGCCGCGGGCACGGATGCGCATCGGGGAGGAGGCGTGAGAAGCGGATGCGGTGTCTGACATCGGAAAATTCGTTGGCCCTGTATGGAAGCGATAACGCAGGCTCTTGTGAGCGCGGTATGGCTGACTTAGAACATGAAGAATGCGTATCCTGCATCACCTTCCACTCTCCCCGCAATGCCGTCTTGTCCGGCTTGTGCTTGGCGAGAAGAGACTGCCCTGTGAACTCGTGATCGAACGGGTGTGGGAACAGCGCGAGGAATTCCTTGCTCTGAACCCTGCTGGTGAGGTTCCGGTTCTCGTTGAAGAGAACGGGCTTGCCGTACCCGGCGCCCGCGTCATCTGCGAATATCTGGATGAAGCCTATCCTGATACACCCCTGCTTGGCCGTACGCTTGCCGAACGTGTCGAAGTCCGTCGATTGATGGACTGGTTTGAGACCCGTTTCGGGCAGGAAGTGACGCGTAACCTGCTGGGCGAAAAAGTTGACAAGCGGTTGTATGGCCGTGGTCACCCGGACGGAAACGTCCTGCGGGCCGGTTACGGCAACATGCGCTTCCATCTGGATTATATCGGCTGGCTGGCAGAAACGCGGTCCTGGCTTGCGGGGCCGTCCATTTCTATGGCTGACTTCGCTGCTGCTGCGCATCTCTCGGCGCTCGACTTCATTGGGGATGTGAACTGGGCAAAAGCGCCGGCCGCCAAGGACTGGTATGCTCGGGTGAAGTCTCGTCCGTGTTTCCGCGGCCTTCTGACTGACCGGATGAGTGGCATCACGCCGCCCGGTCATTATGCGAATCTGGATTTCTGAGCGGGAGCTGTCCGTGACATTTGATGTGGTGGTCCTTGGGGCTGGTGCGGCTGGCCTCATGGCTGCTGCAACAGCGGGACGTGGTGGTGCGCGTGTACTGGTTCTGGATCACGGGTCCGAACCCGGACGCAAGATCCTGATTTCGGGCGGTGGGCGCTGTAACTTTACGCATCTGGAGACGGGGCCAAACTGTTTCCTGTCCCAGAACAAGCATTTTGCGCGCTCGGCGCTGGCACGGTACACGCCGCGTGATTTCGTGAAGTTGGTGGATCGCTATCAGATTGCCTGGCACGAGAAGGCCAAGGGGCAGTTATTCTGCGATGGGTCTGCCCGTCAGATCGTGGATATGCTGGTGTCTGAATGTCAGGATGCTGGTTGTGAAGCGCGGATGGAGACCCGGATCACAGATGTCGAGGCCGATGCGGATGGCTTTGTCGTTCGCACGGATGCCGGGGATGTTCGAAGCCGTTCTGTGATTTTGGCAACCGGCGGTCTGTCCATTCCCAAACTGGGCGCTACTGACCTTTCCCTTCGGATCGCACGATCATTCGGTTTGAAGATTGTCCCGACTGCTCCCGCTTTGGTGCCGTTGGTCCTGGATGATGCGGATCCTTCTCTGGCGGGTGTGTCTCTGGATGTCGTGACAACTTGCGGGAAAAAAGGGCCTCGCTTTGCCGACGGGATGGTTTTCACCCATCGTGGGCTGTCAGGCCCGGCCATTCTCCAGATTTCCTCTTATCTTGAGGCAGGCGGCACGGCTCATATTGACCTGATGCCGGGGCGAAACGCGGTGGAGGTTTTGCTGGCGATCAAGAAGGCACGTCCGCGCGCGCTTCCTCCCAGCCTGCTTGAAGCGCTCCCCGCGCGTCTGGCGAAAGAGCTGGCTGCCGGGCTTGGAGACGTCATGCTGGCCAATCAGCCGGACAAGAATATCAAAGCGCTCGCAGAACGTCTGTCCCGATGGGAGGTCCGTCCTTCTGGAACGGAAGGGTACGCAAAGGCCGAAGTTATGCGCGGAGGGATCGATACGAGCGGTCTTTCGTCCCAGACAATGGAAGTGCGGGACGTCCCGGGGCTGTATGCGATTGGTGAAGCAGTGGATGTCACGGGATGGCTGGGTGGCCACAATTTCCAGTGGGCCTGGTCCAGCGGTGTTGCTGCAGGGCAGGCTGCTGCTGCCCGTGTGTAGGCTGGTGCGCCACAGGATTGCCATATCGGCATAGGATGCCCGCAACTGATGAGCGGAAGATCCGTTTTGCGCTCACATGAATTGTTTTGAGAGGGTCATGTTGATGTCTGGTTCTATTCGCCGTTCAGCCCTGCGTGCTGTTGCAGGCCTTTCATTCCTTGGGTTGGGCGCATGCGTCGGAACGGCCGCGCCTGGCCCTGTTAACCCGTCAGCGCCTGTCGCCGGGTATGGCTATACCTGCAAGGCCGGGATCTACACCTGCAAGATGCCAACTCAGGTTCCTTTGGGTACCTCCTGTTCCTGCCCGGGACTGGGCGCTGCAAGCTACGGCAACATCCATCAGCCCTGAGGCTGCCAGGATTGGACATGAGCTCCTAAGGGGCTAGAACCGCGCCATGCAGGATGGGAGTTCCGGTATGGTGCAGTTCGTTCCATGGATTATTGCAGCAGCAGCTCTCGTGGTGGCTGCCTTGGCGTTGTTGCGTGGTAATAGCAGGGACGTCGCCCGCCTGCTGGACCGTGAAGCCGATGAGCGTGCGCGGGATGCGGACTATCAGCGGGCACACTTGGCCGAAGTTGAGCGTGTCCTATCTGGTCGGATGGATGCTCTTCGGCTTGAAACCAGTGAAAAACTTGGCGATCTCGCGCGCCGTGTGGGGCAGGATCAGGCTGAAGGGCGCGTTCTGCTCTCCGATGCGTTGCGTGACATGGCACAAAGTCAAAACGAACAGATCGAGCGGATCCGTCTGGCCGTAAATGAACAGTTGCACGGTGCTGTCGAAAAGCAGATGCAAACCAGCTTTCAACGCGTGGTTGAGCAGTTCAGTGCGATGCAGAAAGCCCTCGGTGAGGTCACAAGCGTTACAGCCCAGATCGGGGACCTCAAGCGTCTGTTCTCGAACGTCAAGACGCGCGGTGGCTGGGGCGAGGCACAGTGCCGGGCTATTCTGGACGATATTCTTCCGGAAGGGAGTTATGACACCAACTTCCGACTGGGAGATAGCGGAGAGTCGGTAGAGTTTGCCATTCGAATGCCTGTGAAAGGGCATGTTGCTCCCCGCTTGGCGATTGACAGCAAATTTCCCACGGAGGCTTACGAGCGGCTTTTGAATGCTTCAGAGCTTTCGGATGCATCGGCTGAAAAGGCTGCAAGGCGCGAGCTTGAAACGGCGATCAAATTCGAGGCTCGCAAGATCGCGTCCAAGTATATCCGGCCACCTGTCACGGTTGAATTCGCCGTCCTGTATCTGCCGACGGACGGTCTCTATACCGAAATTGCCCGAATGCCTGGCGTTATTGATGAAATTGGGCGGTTGTATCGGGTGATTGTCATGGGGCCGTCATTGCTACCCGCCATGCTGCGTACGGTTCATCTCGGTTATGTGACGCTTGCGCTGGAAGAGCGGACAGAAACCATTGCCAGTCTGTTAGGCGCGACACGGCAGGAAATGCTTCGGATGGATCAGGTTCTTGAACGGTTGCAGCGAAATGCCGGTACGATGGGAAACACGATCGAAGAGGCGCGCCGCCGGACCCGTGTTCTTGGGCGTCGCCTGAGATCACTGGATGGTATTGATAAAATGGATGAGGAGCAGGACGAGATTGATAGTCTGGAAGCTTAAGACTGATTTTAATTGGATGACAGGATATATTCGCGCATGTGACAGTTATGAGCATGATGCCCGTACCTGAGCACGAGGCGGTCTCCCGCCCGATTGAGCCTGTCATTCGTCTCCTGCTGATTGAGGACGATGAAAGTATTGCGTCGGAAGTCTCCGAGGAGCTTAAGACGCGCGGTTATGATGTGACGTGGGTCGATAATGGCATTCTGGGCCTCGAAGCTGCCCAGTCCGGTCAATATGACCTGATGGTCGTTGATCGTATGTTGCCTGAGATGGACGGCCTGAGTGTTATCGAGGCCCTGCGCCGCCAGAAAATCACGCTTCCAGTTCTGGTTCTTTCCGCATTGTCCGCAGTTGATGACCGTGTGAATGGCTTGAAGGCTGGCGGTGACGACTACCTTACAAAACCGTTCGCCATGGAAGAGCTTGCCGCCCGATTGGAGGCCCTGCTGCGGCGTCCCACGGATAGCCGGGTAACGGTTCTGCGGGTTGGTCCCCTTGAGATGGACCTGATTGAGCGCAAGGTGTCTCGCAGTGGCCGGGACGTTGAGCTTCTGCCGCGTGAGTTTCGTCTTCTGGAATACATGATGCGCCGCCCGGGCACCGTTCTGACCCGAACGATGCTGCTTGAGGACGTTTGGAACTACCGCTTTGTGCCACAGACCAATCTGGTGGACGTGCATATCGGCAAGTTGCGCAGGAAGATTGATCTTCAGGGCGAAACGCCGCTGATCCATAGCATCCGGGGCGCGGGGTTCAGTCTGCGTGTATCGGACTGACATTTTCCGGACAGCCACGTTCCGGCTGACACTGGCATTCGTGGTGGCGATGATCGGCGGCATCACGATGCAGTTCCTGCTCGTCTATGCCCAGATGAACGGTTACGAAAGTGCTCGTTCCAGCGATCTGCTCCGGCGTGAGGCAGCCCTTCTCGTTCAGGAGACACCTGAGCGTCTGGAAGACGTCGTCCGGGAACGAAGCAAGACAGACCTGCGTGTCATTTTGAATGGCGCTGGCCTGTTCGACCTGAATCACAACCGTATTGTTGGTGACATTCGTCGCTGGCCTGAAGGGCTGGAGGTGTCTAACCGGACGCGTCGTCTCAAAGTCGCGCCTCCGGGGGACACGCCCTATGAGATGCGATATCTGGCGATAGAAGTTCCGGGGCCGGGTGGCGGAGCAGGGGATCGGATTCTGGTCCTTGCCCGCTCCATGCATATGGCGGATGAGCTTCGGTACATCATCAAGCGGGCTGCGTTGATTTCACTGGTGCCAATGGTGCTGTTTGCGCTGCTGGCGGGATTGTTTCTCAGTCATCGGGCCTTGGCGCGGGTCAAGGAGATGCGGCAGGCCATTGAACGGATCATGGCGGGCGATCTGCATGAGCGTTTGCCCGCCGGGCGCGAGTGGGATGATATCGAGCGTCTTGCTGGCGCGGTGAACCGGATGCTGGATCGGCTTGAACATCTGCTCGATGAAATTCGCGATGTTGGCAACGATATTGCGCACGATCTTAGGACTCCGCTGGCACGTGTGCGGGCGCGGTTGGAGCGAGCGCTCTCTTCGTCAGATGATCCTGTTCACCTCAAGTCCATCATCCTGCGGGCCACGCAGGATCTGGATCAGTGCTTTTCTGTGATTACAGCGCTGCTGCGTATCGGTGAAATTGAGAACGGACGCCGGCAGGCAGGTTTCACAACAATGGATCTGTCGGAGCTGGTTGCGGGTATCGCAGATCTCTATGAGCCGATTGCCGAGGCTGGTGGACTGGCACTAACTGTTGAAGGGGCAGATCGCGCAATCCCACTGTATGGAGATATGGATCTCCTGAATGAGGTTCTGGCGAATCTTGTGGACAATGCCATCAAGTTTACGCCTCCCGGTGGGGATGTTGGATTGATGGTTGGGCAGGACGAGCAGGGCTGTGCCTGGCTTCAGGTGCATGACACGGGCATCGGGATTGCGGAAGAAGAGCGGGGCGCCGTATTGGGGCGATTCTACCGTTCAGACAAAAGTCGTCACATTCCGGGAAGTGGTCTTGGTTTGAGTCTTGTATCTGCAATTCTGCATTTGCATGGGGCAACGCTGAAAATCAGTGCGTTCCGGCCCAATCAGGAACTGGCAGGATCAGTATTTACGATCCATTTTTCAGGGTGGAGTGGCTCTGAGCGTAGCGCCAGTATTACATGACATTTCTGTTTCATGCCTGAATCCGGTCTTTCTTAAATTCAATTTTGCTTGTCGCACTTCCTGTGTCCGGTATGACTTGTCTCAATTTAAAGGGGACGCCCGTTGAGACTGAAAAAGACTGACGTAATCGCGCAGCTCCGATCATCAAGGAACGGGAGCATCGCAGACGCATGAATGCCATCGTCGTAACGGCCCTCAAGCGGCCTTATACGTTCGTTGTTCTTTCAATCATGATCCTGATTTTCGGGGTCAGGGCGATTGTTTCGACGCCGACGGACGTTTTTCCTTCAATCAAGATCCCTATTGTTGCGATTGTCTGGTCCTATACTGGGCTCATGCCAGACGACATGTCAGGTCGTATTGTTTATTATTACGAAAGATCGCTAACGGCGACTGTCAGTAATATCGAGCATATTGAGAGTTCGTCTTACTACGGCCGTGGCATCGTCAAGGTCTTCTTCCAGCCCGGAACGAATACTGCGGTTGCGCAAACGCAGATTACGTCTGTTTCCCAGACGGTTATCAAGCAGATGCCGACTGGGGCGACGCCCCCGTTGATCATCGCGCTGGATGCGTCTTCCGTTCCGGTTCTGACGTTGCAGGTCAATAATTCGACCATGTCCGGGTCGGAAATCTACAACATGGCGTCCAACCTGATTCGCCCGGCGCTTGTGCCGGTCGCGGGTGCGGCCATTCCAAACCCATACGGTGGTCTTGCGCCGGACATCATGGTCGATATCGACCCGATCAAACTTCAGGCTCACCGTCTTTCGCCCGAAGACGTTGCGAATGCGCTGAACCGCCAGAACATTGTTCTGCCGGCTGGTGATCAGAAGGTCGGTTCCATTGACTGGATGGTGAAGACCAACTCGACTCCGCTTGATCTGTCTGTCTTCAACAAAATGCCCATCAAGCAGGTGGGGAACTCTGTTATCTACCTGCGAGATGTCGCGTGGGTGCATCGAGGAGGGCCTCCCCAGATCAACGCTGTTCTGGTGAAGGGACAGCAGGCCGTTCTGATTGTCATTCTGAAAAGTGGTGATGCCTCGACCCTCTCGGTCGTCGCGGGCGTGAAGGCGCTTCTGCCTCAGATCAAGGCTACATTGCCGGCGGGCACTACTCTGAACGTGCTGACGGACGCGTCAGGCTTCGTGAAAGAGTCGGTTTTCGACGTGGTGCGTGAGATGATCACCGCTGCGATCCTGACCAGTTTGACAGTTCTGCTCTTCCTTGGTTCCTGGCGCTCTACCGTCATCGTTGCGACGTCCATTCCGCTGGCCATGCTCTGTTCGTTGATCGGCCTCAGTATTGCGGGGCAGTCGATTAACGTCATGACATTGGGTGGTCTTGCTCTGGCTGTCGGTATTCTTGTCGATGACGCGACCGTCATGATTGAGAATATCGATGCCCATCTTGAGATGGGAAAAGAGCTTGAAGACGCCATCATTGATGCGGCCAATCAGATCGTCATCCCGACATTCGTGTCGACAACCTGTATCTGTATCGTCTGGCTGCCGCTTTTCGAGTTGACGGGCGTTTCCGGCTGGCTCTTCATGCCGATGGCCGAGGCCATCATCTTCGCGATGATTGCGTCCTTCATTCTCTCACGAACCCTCGTCCCGACAATGGCGAACTGGCTGCTTCCGGCGCAGGTGAAGATGCACCGCGATCCGGAGTGGCATCATCGTAAGCCAGGCTTTTTCGGCAGGTTCCAGAGAGGCTTTGAAGCCCGGTTTACGAGCTTCCGCGAGCATTACAAAGGTATCCTGTCTGGCCTGATCGCCATTCGCGGCCGATTTGTTGCCATGTTCCTTCTGGCGGCTGTGGCGTCCATGGCCCTGCTGTTGTTCGTCGGGCAGGATTTCTTCCCGGAAATCAAATCCGGTACGCTTCAGATGCATATGCGCGCACCGGTTGGTACGCGTATTGAAGAGACGGGTAAGATTGCCGGGCTGGCAGAAAAGCGCCTGCGGCAGATCCTGCCGGGTCAGGTCGAGAATGTCGTCAATAACTGTGGCTTGCCGTTCAGTCAGTTGAACCAGGCCATGGTGCCGTCACCGACAACGGGTGCGCAGGATTGTGACATCACGATCCAGCTCAAGAATGATGAAAGCCCTATCCCGGAATACCGTCAGAAAGTCCGTAAGGGCCTGACAGATGCGTTTCCTGGAACAATCTTTACGTTCCAGCCGGGTGACATGACCGCCAAAATCCTAAACTTCGGCCTGCCAGCGCCGATTGACGTTCAGATTTCGGGCCGTGATCTGCAGAACAACTTTGCCTTTGCAACGCATCTGGCCAAGAAGCTGCGCCATATTCCGGGTATCACGGACGTATCCGTTCAGCAGCCGATGACCCAGCCAACGTTGCTGATCAACAACCGTCGAAGCTTTGCACTGGGAACAGGCATTACACAGCGGGATGTTGCGTTGAATGCTCTCGTCACGCTGTCTGGTAGTGCGCAGGTGGGGCAGACTTACTACTTGAATGCTCAGGGGACGTCTCAGCTTATCGATGTGCAGACACCTGCGAACTACCTTCAGACCATGAATGATCTGGAAATTGTTCCAATCGACAAGGGCGACGGCAACCCGACCAACCAGAACCCGCAGATGCTGGGTGCCCTGAGCGAACTGGTTCAGACCGGTACGCCTGCGGAAATCTCACATTACAATATCATGCCGGTCTTCGATATTTACGCAGCTCCAGAGGGGACGGATCTTGGTACCCTGTCGCGCGCAGTGAACCGTGTCGTTGAGGGAGAGCGTAAGGACCTGCCGCACGGATCAACGCTAGTGGTGCGCGGTCAGGCCGTGACCATGAATGACGCCTATGTGCAGCTGATTGGCGGTCTCGCGCTGTCCATCGTTCTTGTTTACCTGATCATCGTGGTGAATTTTCAGTCTTGGCTTGATCCGTTCGTGATCATCACAGCGTTGCCGGGTGCGCTTGGTGGTATTTCCTGGAGCCTGTTCCTGACCCACACACCATTGTCTGTGCCTGCATTGACCGGTGCGATCATGTGTATGGGAACGGCTACGGCCAATGCCATTCTTGTCGTCTCGTTTGCGCGAGAGCGGCTGGATCACCACGGTGATGTTCTTCTGGCGTCTCTGGAGGCGGGATATGAGCGTATCCGCCCGGTTCTGATGACAGCGCTTGCCATGATGATCGGCATGATTCCGATGTCGATCAGTAATTCCTCGAACGCTCCGCTGGGTAAGGCCGTGATTGGTGGCCTGCTCATCGCAACAGTGGCAACGTTGCTGTTCGTTCCCTGTGTCTTTGCCCTAATGCATTACAAGCGGCCTGCTGGGCCTGAAGGAGACCGCGCGTGACCCACCCGACAGAACAGGGGCAGACGCCTCAGGGAAACCGGCAGGAAAGTGGATCACCCGTGCGGAACAGATTGATTCTTCTTGGTGTCGTGGTGGTTGCCATTGTGCTGGCTGCCTGGGGGATCGTTGAAAGAGGCGTGCACTATCATTCGCTCAGCGGTGTAACTGAAGAAGCGGCCATTCCGCCGGTAACGCTGATTTCTCCGCAGCCTGGGCCGAAAACGCGTCAGGTTGATCTGCCGGCCAATCTGGCGGCCTGGTATGAAGCGCCGATTTACGCTCAGGTCTCCGGCTATGTGAAGATGTGGTACAAGGACTACGGCGCGCATGTGAAGCGTGGCGATGTTCTGGCTGAAATCAATACGCCAAGCATTGATGCCCAGTTCCAGGCGGCCAAGGCGCAATATAACGTCAAACTGGCGCGCTATAACCTGGCCGTTATCACGACGCAGCGCTGGACCGCTCTGAAGGGGACACAGGCTGTGTCCCGGCAGGAAGTGGACGTGCAGGCTGCAAATGCAGCGGCACAGAAAGCTGAGCTGGAAGCTGCCGAGCATGAAGTCGAGCGGTTTCAGGCGCTGGAAGACTTCAAGAAAATTGTCGCTCCATTCGATGGAATCGTGACGTCACGTCTGGTGAACGTAGGCGACTATGTGAATGCGGGCGGTGGAAACGTGAATTCACGCGGAACAGCCTCAGAGCTGTTTTCGGTGGCAGATGTTCATCGAATGCGCGTTTTCGTCTCTGTTCCGCAGGATTTTGCGAGTGTTATTTCGCCAAAAATTACGGCTGATCTGTCTGTTCCTCAGTATCCAGGGCGCCGCTTCCGCGCCACGTTCCTGGCAACGGCAAATGCGTTCAATGCGTCTACGCGAACTGTGACGACAGAATTGACGATTGGGAATGAGGACAATCTTCTCTGGCCGAATTCCTACGCAACGGCTCATATCGCTGCTCCCGGCAATCCTGACATTTTGATTCTTCCTGAAGGCGCTATCATTTTCCGGGCCCAGGGAATGCAGGTTGCCAAAGTTATCAACGGACATGTCCATCTGGTCAGCGTGACCGTTGGCATCAACTTCGGGACGACTGTGCAGATCCTGAGTGGTGTCACGAAGGATGACCAGCTTATTGCCAACCCGACCGCTGATCTGCTGGAAGGGGATGAGGTTCGTGTTGTGCCAACGACACCGGGCTATAACATTCCGACCAAGGCTCAGCAGGAAGAGGACCAGAAATCTGTGCGTTCGCATGATGCCAATCCGGATGAGGCTGGATCCCGTTGATGAGATTGACTGATCGCAAGCGCGGATATTTCTCCAGGCCTCGCCGTCATGTGGCGACGGCTTTGGCTGGTGTCCTGTCCATCGGTCTGGCGTCCTGCAATCTGGCGCCAGAGTACCATCCTCAGAAATTCCTCTATCCGGAAGGCTGGGAAGGGAAGGGGGTCATGGGCAACGCCCGTCCTGCGGATGATGCGCTCCGCAGTGACTGGTGGACGATGTTCAAGGACCCGATCCTGAACGAGATGGAAACGCGGATGCTGCAGGTCAATCCGGACCTGCAGGCCGCCGCAGAAGCCTTTACCCAAGCCCGGGACGTTGCGCGCGAGGCGGAGAGCAAGCTCTATCCGCAACTCACCGGTGCAGCTCATATGAGCTATAACAAGGGCTCGGTCGGGCGGTTGTATAACAACCCGAGAACCAGTTCGTCGCTCGTGTATGAGTCAAATCAGGCTTATAGCGGTGCTGCAACCTGGGAGCCGGATTTCTGGGACTCCATCCGTAACTCAACACGGATGGAGAAAAATCTCGCTCAGGCAACGGCCGCAGAATATGCGTCAGCCAAGCTGAGTCTGGAGGCGGAACTCGCCAGCGATTATATTGCGTTGCGAGGGCTTGATGCCCAGAATGCGGTTTATGAAGACTCAATCCATTACTTTAAGGCCGCAGTAGAAATTACGGAGCTGCGTCAGGCTGGTGCCATTGGTGCTGGGCTTGACGTTTCGCGTGCCCAGAATCAGCTGTTTTCAGCTATGGCCGCTCAGAGCACTCTGGTTGCAGACCGGCGGGTGATGGAAAATGCGATCGCCGTGCTGCTGAATACAGCGCCTGCGGGTTTCCATATTGCGCCAGTTCGCGACGTGAAAATGCGGTTTGGTGTCGTGAAGGTAAATCCGGGCTTCCCGTCGTCCCTGCTGGAGCGGCGTCCGGATATTGCATCAGCTGAACGACATATGGCCGCAGCCTCCCGGGCGATAGGCATATCACGCGCAGCGTTCTATCCGCATATTACGTTGAGCGCGGATGGGGGCTTTGAGGATGGCGGGTTTGATCTTGCCAGTATTTCCAGGGCATTCTGGAAAATTGCAGTTCAGGCTGTAGAGCCAGCCTTTACGGGCGGGTTAAGGCGTGCCGCATTGCAGCGGGCCTGGTCTCAGTACCGGGCCTCGGTTGATGACTACCGTGGTGTTGTTCTGTCAGCGTTTCAGGACGTGGAAAACGGTCTGACGCAGAGCGGGCAATACAAGATCGCGCAGGACCAACAGCAAAGAGCCGTCGAAGCTGCATTGCGGACGCAGAGCATGACCATGGCGCTCTATACAGGTGGCTTGTCGAATTATCTGGATGCTCTCGTAGCGCAGCAGGATGCGCTCCAGGCGCGGTTAGGACTGGTTCAGACGCAGACCTCGCAGATACAGGCCACAGTGCGGCTTGTCCGTTCTCTGGGTGGTGGCTGGGATACCAGTGAGCTGCCGGGTGTGAAGCAGATCGATCCGTTTGGTGCGTTCCAGTATGAAGGATTGCACAAACCCGCACCTGTTGCGGGAATTGATGCTCATGAGTCTGCTGCTGACAATGATCTGAGTGGAGACAAGGGCTCGAAAAATATGCGGGGAGGGTTGACGCGCTAGGCTAAACCAGTCTAGGGGACCGCCTCACTTCGAACGCGGGAGGGGGCGGCTGTGTCCGACTCCGTTGTCACCGCGGTTCGGGAACGACAAACAGGGGAGTCCCGGATATGGCCAAAAAAGTTGTTGGCTACATCAAGCTTCAGATCCCGGCTGGTAAAGCCAACCCGTCTCCGCCGGTAGGTCCGGCACTGGGTCAGCGCGGCCTGAACATCATGCAGTTCTGCAAAGAGTTCAACGCGAAGACGCAGCAGCTTGAGCCAGGTATGCCGATCCCGGTGGTTATCACCGCGTATGCAGACCGTACGTTCTCCTTCATCACGAAGACCCCGCCGAACACGTACTTCCTTCTGAAGGCCGCCAAGATTTCCAAGGGCAGCCAGACGGTTGGTAAGGCTGCGGCTGTTGGTTCCGTGACGACGTCTCAGCTTCGCGAGATTGCTGAAACGAAGTTCAAGGACATGAACGCCAACGATCTCGATGGCGCTGTGCGTATGCTCGCAGGCTCCGCGAAGTCGATGGGCCTGAACGTGGTGGAGGGCTGATATCATGGCCAAGAACAAGCGTCTGAATGCTGCGCAGGCTACTGTCGAGCGCAACAAGCCATATGCCCTTTCCGAAGCTGTTGCTCTGGTGAAGAGCAACGCCAAGGCAAAGTTCGATGAGACCATCGAAATCTCCCTGAACCTTGGTATTGACCCGCGTCATGCTGATCAGATGGTTCGTGGTCTGATTTCCCTGCCGAACGGCACGGGCAAGACACTTCGTGTTGGCGTGTTCGCACGTGGCGCCAAGGCTGAAGAAGCTCTCGCAGCTGGTGCAGAAGTTGTTGGTGCAGAAGACCTGGCTGAAAAGATCCAGGCTGGCGAAATCGCTTTCGACCGCTGCATTGCAACGCCTGACATGATGGCTCTCGTTGGTCGTCTCGGTAAGGTTCTTGGTCCGCGTGGCCTGATGCCGAACCCGCGTCTCGGCACGGTAACGATGGACGTCAAGGGTGCGATCACGGCTGCCAAGTCCGGTCAGGTTGAGTACCGTGCTGAAAAAGCCGGTATCATCCATGCTGGTGTTGGTAAGGCTTCTTTCGATGAAGCTAAGCTGGTTGAGAACATCAAGGCTCTGGTCGATGCCGTTCAGAAGGCTCGTCCGTCTGGCGCCAAGGGTACCTACATGAAGAAGGCAGCGCTGTCTTCCACGATGGGGCCGGGCGTCCGCGTTGACGTGTCCTCCTTCGAGGCTTGATTGAATTGAGGGCTTTCTGTAGAAAGCCCTCAACAAGGAATGACGCCATGTTTCGGCATGGTGGCGTAGGGGTAATTCGCTCGCGAATTGCTTCCAAACCTGTCCAAGACCGCACGTAGCGCCTCTGGTGCTTTAAATGCTCCTCTCATGGAGTGGCGAGCGTCAGGCGGGGCGCCAGTGTTTCAGTGGCTTTGCCAAGATGCACTGGGTTCGCTCACTTCTGTGGACAGGCGAGCGGGATATTTTCCGGAAACGGGGGTATCCCATGGGTAACTTGGTCCGGATCGTTCCGGACTGACGAGGAGACAGGTTTTGGACCGTACGGAAAAGCGGGCCTTTGTCGAGTTCCTCGCCGATGTGTTCAACAGCACGTCCATGGTTGTCGTCACCCAGAACAAGGGTCTGACGGTTGCTGATGTGACGGAGCTGCGTCGACGCATTCGTGCGGCAGGTGCGACATATAAGGTTGCGAAGAACCGGCTGGCCAGCCGCGCTCTGGATGGGACCCAATTCGACGGCATCGCGCCGCTGCTCAAGGGGCCAACGGCCCTGGCTTGGTCTGAAGACCCGGTTGCAGTTGCAAAGGTGATCGTCGAGTTCGCCAAGACGAATGACAAGCTTGTAGTGCTCGGTGGCTCCCTTGGTTCCCAGACGCTTGACGTCGCTGGAATCAAGACACTTGCCGAGTTGCCGTCTCTGGACGAACTGCGTGCGAAGCTGGTGGGTATGATTCAGACCCCCGCTACGCGTATCGCAGGTGTTGTTCAGGCTCCGGCAGGCCAGCTTGCTCGCGTCTTCGGCGCCTATGCCAAGACCGGCGAAGCCGCCTAAGAGTAAAATCAACGCTGCGGCGTAGATTTGAACCCAATCAAACAGTGCATCACGTAGGATAAGACCATGGCCGATCTGGCAAAGATTGTTGAAGAGCTATCCGCTCTTACCGTTCTCGAAGCTGCTGAGCTTTCCAAGCTTCTCGAAGAGAAGTGGGGCGTTTCCGCTGCTGCTCCAGTAGCTGTTGCTGCTGGCCCGGCTGCTGCTGCAGCTCCTGCTGAAGAGCAGACCGAGTTCACTGTTGTTCTGGCCGCTGCTGGCGACAAGAAGATCAACGTGATTAAGGAAATCCGTGGCATCACGGGTCTGGGTCTCAAGGAAGCTAAGGACCTGGTTGAAGGCGCACCGAAGACCGTCAAGGAAGGCGTGTCCAAGGACGAAGCCGAGAAGATCAAGAAGACCCTGGAAGACAACGGCGCCAAGGTCGAAATCAAGTAATCAACTTGATCGGGTCGTTTCCTCTCTGAGGGGCGGCCTCTGCGAAAGCAGACGGATAGGGCGGGGATCGCATGCGGTTCCCGCCCGATTTGCCGTTGGTGGAAATAAGAGTATAATACGCGGCTCGCTACGTATTGAAATTACTGAAAGCCGGTCGTTCCGGTCGTCCGTGTCGTGTCAGGCGTTCGTCTGACAATGAAATCCCGGGCGACTCGAAGGTCTGGTGCAGAGGGCAAGATAGATGAACGCGATCACCAAATCGTTCACGGGACGCAAGAGGATCCGCAAAAGCTTCGGGCGCATTCCCGAAATTGCGCCGATGCCCAATCTGATCGATGTGCAGCGCGCGTCCTACGAAGCGTTCCTGCAAATAAACGTGAGTCCTGACAGCCGTCAGAACTCCGGTCTGCAGGAAGTCTTCCGTTCGGTTTTTCCAATCAATGACTTTGCTGGTCGCGGTCGTCTGGACTTCGTGTCTTACGAGTTCGAAGAGCCGAAGTATGACGTTGAAGAGTGCATTCAGCGCGGTCTGACATTTGCAGCTCCGCTGAAGGTTATCCTCCGTCTTACGACTTGGGATATCGATGAAGACACAGGTTCACGCTCCATTCATGATCTGAAGGAACAGCCGGTTTACATGGGCGACATGCCGCTCATGACCAATAACGGCACCTTTATTATCAATGGTACCGAGCGTGTCATCGTTTCTCAGATGCATCGTAGCCCGGGCGTCTTCTTCGATCATGATAAGGGCAAGACGCATTCTTCGGGCAAGTATCTTTTTGCTGCCCGTGTGATTCCGTATCGTGGTTCGTGGCTGGACTTCGAATTCGATGCAAAGGACCTGATTTACGTCCGTATCGATCGTAAGCGTAAGCTGCCAGTCACGACGCTGCTTTACGCTCTCGAGGGTGCGAACTATATCGCTCAGCGCGAAGAGAAGATCGCAGAGGGCGGTGATGTCGAAGGTCTCGACATCCGGGGTATGGATCAGGATGAAATCCTGTCCTACTTCTACGATATGGTTACGTTCACCCGCATGGGTGATGGCTGGGCACGTCCGTTCGAGCCTGATGCGTTCCGTGGCCAGAAGCTGCTGAGCCCACTGGTTGACGCTGATACCGGTGAAGTGGTCGCAGAGGCCGATGCCAAGCTGACAGCGCGCATGGTTCGCAAGATCGCTGAAAAGACCCGTGTGGTCCAGGTCGGGCGTCTTGACGTTCTTGGCTGCTACCTTGCCCATGATCTTGTTAACGAGAACACCGGTGAAATTTACGGCGAAGCGGGTGAAGAGCTGACGGAAGACCGTCTGGCAGCACTTGAAGAGCTGGGAATTACAGAGCTTCCAACGCTTTCCATCGATGGTTCGCACGGTCCCTGGATCCGCAACACGCTTTCAGTTGACAAGAACACGAGCCGTGACGAAGCACTGATCGATATCTATCGTATCATGCGTCCAGGCGAGCCGCCGACCAAGGAAACCGCTGAAGCGATGTTCCGCGGGCTGTTCTTTGACCAGGATCGCTACGACCTTTCGTCTGTTGGTCGTGTCAAGATGAACATGCGTCTCGATGTAGACGCTCCGGATACCCTGCGCGTTCTGCGCAAGGAAGATATCCTGCGTACCATCAAGATCATGTGCGATCTGAAGGATGGTCGTGGCCAGATCGACGATATTGATAACCTTGGTAACCGTCGCGTTCGCTCTGTCGGCGAACTGATGGAAAACCAGTATCGCGTCGGCTTGCTGCGTATGGAGCGCGCCATCCGCGAACGTATGGGCTCTGTCGACATCGATACGGTCATGCCGCATGATCTGATTAACGCGAAGCCTGCGGCTGCTGCCGTACGTGAGTTCTTCGGGTCGTCGCAGCTTAGCCAGTTCATGGATCAGACAAACCCGCTTTCCGAGGTGACGCATAAGCGCCGTCTTTCGGCGCTTGGCCCGGGCGGTCTAACCCGTGAACGTGCGGGCTTCGAAGTTCGTGACGTCCATCCGACGCATTACGGTCGTATCTGCCCAATTGAAACGCCTGAAGGCCCGAATATTGGTCTGATCAACTCACTCTCGACCTATGCCAAGGTCAACAAATACGGCTTCATTGAGACACCGTATCGTCTTGTGAAGGACGGTATTCTTCAGGATGGCTGGAAATATCTTTCCGCCATGGAAGAAGAGAAGCTTGTTGTTGCACAGGCCGATGCGAAGCAGAGCGCCGACGGTCATCTGACGGACGAACTGGTCTCGGTTCGTAAGTCTGGCGACTTCCGCGTTGTTCCGCCTGAGCAAGTTACGGCTTGCGACGTGTCACCGAAGCAGCTTGTGTCTGTTGCGGCAGCTCTCATTCCGTTTCTTGAGAACGATGACGCGAACCGCGCCCTGATGGGTGCGAACATGCAGCGTCAGGCCGTTCCGCTGGTGAAGGCTGATGCCCCACTGGTTGGTACGGGCATGGAAGCAGCCGTTGCACGTGACTCTGGTGCGACAATCGTCGCCAAGCGTGACGGTATTATCGACCAGATCGATGGTGCTCGTATCGTTGTCCGCGCGACCGACGATGCCGGTGCAACTCAGGGCGTCGATATCTATCGCCTTCGCAAGTACATGCGTTCGAACCAGTCGACCTGCATCAACCAGCGCCCGCTGGTGAAGGTTGGCGATACGGTTCATGCTGGCGACATCATTGCTGATGGTCCGTCCACGGAACTGGGTGAACTGGCTCTGGGTCGTAACGTGCTCGTCGCGTTCATGCCTTGGAACGGTT
>NZ_JBDOBO010000025.1:0-31328 GCF_047723935.1 Gluconobacter sp. | reverse complement strand
ACTAGAGGCAACCCTTTACCGAGGGTTCTCTTATCTTCTTTCTCCTGCTTCGCGGTCAAAGTCAGGCCGAATAATCTGGACAAATGACGCGATTGCCACTCTCGCTGGCCTTTGGAAGCGTCTTTACTCTCCCACCTGCATTGCACAGTTCTTCGGTTTAAAAACCACAGCAGTCGCTGAAGCCGCACGGCGTGCGGGCATGCCTGATCGGCGTGGTCTGCCGATAATAAGCTCCAGCAAACATAGAGACCCTTTTGCTGAACCCGAAAACCAGACACTCGTCGGGATGATGGTTCAAAAACTGTGCCGCCTCACCAAAAAGCTCTTTTTTGTACGCCCACGTGACACGCGCACTGTACACTACAGTTTTCAGGGCAGAATTGCGCTCAATCGAAGAGAGACCAAAATGGACGACTGGTCCATTGGTAGTTCGGTCACGAATACTTCCAAAGATTTCCTGACCAAAATCAGTTTCATCTAACATGAAAAACACATATGCAGCGATTACACGCAGGTTGAATGACCCGGCATTTGCGCGGCAAGTCATCAAATGCATGATGATCGGTTTTTCCTGTTCACTGGGTGTGAACTGCCTTTCGGGATTCATCATTGCGTATGAAGTGACCCACAGGCCTAGTGTCAAATACGTCTATCATGACTCTTTTGGAAAACCACGCGAACTCATTGTTACGGATCAAGCATATTTCAGCGATGCAGAGATCAACAGATGGGCTGCTGATAAAGTAACCAGTCTCTACACCATGAACTGGCTGGACTATGCAGGACATCTGGATCATGCCTCACGCGATTTCACGGTCGCAGCCTGGAACTCATGGGGCAGCGCCTTTAGAGATCCCGGAAATATTGACTTCATCAAGTCAAAACAGGTGATCCTGACGGCTTCCCTGAAAAGTGCAGCACTGGTTGTCGAAGAGGGGAAAAACCGACAGGGCGATTATGAATGGCATGTCTCATTCCCCATGTACCTGCGCTGGGTAAACGCTTCGGGCGAAAAGACAGACATACTGTCTGTGAAAATTACAATCACGCGGACCAATGATCCCCTTCATCCTGATGGGTTGATCATTTCAGAGCTCAATGCCCCTCGTGCGACAAATGGCAGTGAATAAATGCGATGTCACATCCGTCTAGCCATCATGAGCATCAGCTGCGCCTTAATCTGGCCCTGCTATGCTTTGGCACAACAGGATCAAGAAAACCCACGTAATCAGGTTGATCCTCTCTACACAAGCCTTCCTGCGCCACCAGGTGCGATGAACAGCCTCTATGATCGCTTTGATGCCGGTCAAAAGGCCCTTGATGGTGCTGATGACCCTCATCGATTGGTCAGTCCGGTGTCTCGTTCAGTGACCATTTCATTTTCATCCGGAGCGCAGGTCAACATCGTCAGAATTGCGCAGGATTACCCGGCTTCCATTTCTTTTGTTGATTCCACGGGCCAGCCATGGCCCATCGCATGGGACATCACAACCAAGAAAAACGGGGGATGTGATGATAAAGGGGATGGCCATAACGCTTCGGTCAGAGCCGTGGGCATAAGTGCCTGTGTGCCTGAAGCCGGGTCTAATGTGCTGCAACTGACGCCAATATCCAGATACGCACATGGCGGCATTCTTGTCAGCCTGAAAGACGCTCCAAAACCGGTCAGCTTTCTGATTGTTGCTGGTACGGGATCTTATGATGCGGACATGACGGTCCGTATCAATAAGCGCGGGCCAAATGCAAAAGATATCGTCAGCACAGACCCGGAAGCACCCTCAACCGGCTCAAGCCTGATGGGAAACATTCTGGATGGCACACCGCCAGCTGAAGCCGTCCCGATGCTTGTATCGGGGGTTAGTCCTGATGATTTGAGGGCATGGAAAATCGCCAACAAAATCTATCTCAGAACAACCTACCAGCTCGCGTCCCCCGCCTTTTCTGATCATCAGAGCCTTTATGAGACAACAGCTTATGAAATCCCTCTGACCTCACGGCTGCTGGTTTCTTCCCCAAACAGGCAAGGCATCCCTGTATCTCTCAAGGAAGATACTCATGAGTGAGAAACAAACACCGGATAACGTATCTCCTTTGCGGGCAAGTTTTGATGACTCTCGTTCTCTCATAAAATATCTGGTACCACTCGGCTTCCTGATCATGGGCGTCTTCTATTTTCTCACGCACAGTTCTGCTCACAAACCCCAGTCTACGGCTTTGACAACGCCCACAATGGTCAGCCCCGCAGGTGGTGGAAACCACATCAGGAAGCTGGACGAGCTGGCAACCCAACAGGACAAAAAGGCTGCATCCGATGCTCTGAAGGCCGGAAAGTCTTACACCGCATCCCTGACCGGCAAAGACCTGCCCGCGCCAGCCGTGCGCGAACTCGGTGATACCCCCTACACAACATCCTCGGCACCGCCTCCTCCTCACGAGGCTGAAACCCCGCTCACATCGGGTCTCTCCCCGTCTCCACCTTCACCGCCAAAACCCACTCCAGTCGCTGATCCATTCTCTGCCTCTGTGGAGACCCACCCACCAAAAACAACCAGAATGCAGCGAAGCTCACCAACTCCGGGGGCTGGTTTGTCCACTCAGGCCGAAATGGAGTTGCTCGCAGCGTGGACGGGACATCCAGCGACGATCGAACGCATTGCCGCAACACAGGGAAACACCACAGGATTGATAGGTGGACATCGGCAAACTGTGTTGGACAAAACCGACACAACTGTATCGGGGGACAGTACAGCGACGAAAACGCCCTCACAGAACGCACGAGGCAGAGTGTTGCTTCCCGCTGGACGGGGTGTGTACGGACACTCCGTAATCACCTCCAACAGTGACCTTGGCAAGGAAGTCCTCCTTGAAGTGGACACAGGGCCATTCCGCAAAGCGCGCATTAGCGGAACCTTCACGATGCAAAATGAAAGGCTGGTCATCCGGCTGTCTTCATTGATGATCGGCGAAAAAGACCCGATTGCTGTTTCTGCTTACGTCGTTTCACCCGAAACCGCTGAAACCGGGGTCGCCTCTGAAGTGAACGAGCATCTGGCAACACGAATCATACTGCCTGCAGCAGCTTCTTTTGTGCAGGGATTGGGCAACGCCATGATGAACTCCAATACAAACAGCTATTCAGGAGGATATGGCATGACATCCTTCACGCACCTCAATCTCGGCCAACAGATGGGAGCCGCGGCCGGGACTATGGGGCAGGAAATCGGGCAACTGCTGCAAAAGCAAACGCCACAGACCGCCACAGTCAAACTCCTGAAAGGCGATACGGTCGGAATCCTGTTCGATCAGCCTGTCTACAGCCAGTAACGGCATTCACAACCTGATGCGTCACAATAGGAAAAACAACAGGAGTTTTTCCATGCGAGGTAATGTCATGTCCATCCAGCCAGACACTTCAGGTGTCACCATGTTGCGCACACCTGGGGGGAATATTCAGGATACTGCAAAGCCAGAGGCCCGACCCGACGTGCAAGATGTCAGTCAGGCTCGCAGTGAGAACAACAATCAGACAGGAACGACACTTCCGCAGGATGGCGACACACCACAGGCTAGCCTATCCGACCGCTTCACCAGATATCGCAAGCCAGGCCTCCTCCTCCTTGCGTCAGTCGCCGTCGTTGCCTTTGGGGTCTATCAGGCGGGATTCACACCACCTTTTATGGGTCACAATGCCACAAAACCAACAATGGTCGTCCCAAAAATTCAGAACAACTCATCTGGGCTCACACCACCGGACCTTGTGACACCTGCCAGCAAAGAAGTGGCTCATAACCCTGCCCTAGTGGCCGATCCCCAGAATATCAGGCCAGTTCAGCTTACTCCTGCAGCACCTATCCCGCAGAACCTACCTGTTCAGGCTGCACCCATCGCAAACCCTCCTACAATGGAAGCAAAAGCGGCTCCTGAACCAACTCCCACACCTGGCGCATCTGCCGATGTCCACTCTCTCACCGATACACACATACAGGACCGGATGGCGATGGCGTCCAGTCTGAACGATGTGCCTGATACGCAGGCATCACATCAGGACGTCGGCAGCGACAGGCTGTTCATCGAGATGCATAAGCAGTTGGACATAATGTCCAATCAGATGAAAGCGCTTCAGGACAGGCTCGAAAGCACCCAGCAAGCCCTGAATGAGCGGGTTTCAACCGGTCTGGGTAAGATAGATGGGAGGCTGGATGAATTACAGCACCGTGAAGACCTCCTTGAAACCCAGAAAAAAACCGAACCCCAACCCGGTGCAGCTCCAGTGCAGAGCAAAGCCAGCACACCCGGCGCGGAAAAAAACAAAGATGTCACACCTGACGTAGCCGAACACCATTCCGCGAAAAAAAGCACCAAAAGCCCTGCACCGGCCCCCGCCCCTCTGCCGCATTATACCGTGCAGGCGGGTGCTCCCGATATTGCCATCCTGATGGACAGTTCTGGCACGCCTTTGCGCGTACAACCTGGAACCAGTCTTGATGGTTGGGGCAACGTCCTGTCCGTCTCTGCGTCTGGTAACGGTTGGGTCGTTAAAACAGAACACGGCACGATCCGATAAGGAGCTGAACAGCGATGGAAGCTCTTTTTGCTTTTGCGCAGTCCATCGGCAATGCGCTGGCGTATCTGGTGCCAACGCTTTGCTATGTCACTGGTGGGTCATTCCTTCTGGGCAGTGTTTATGGGCTCTACGGGCGGGGTAAAGGTGAGAACGGTCCTGCAAACAATCCTCTTGTCTGCTTCGGTCTCATCTTTGTTGGCGCCTCCCTCCTGTCATTCCCGGAGTTCCTGAACATGGGCAATGCGACACTAGGCTTCGCAAGCAATGCGAGCCTTGGGTCAGCAGGAAGCGCTCCCATGCGCTTTTCCTCGGACGATATTCAGACTGCAATCAATAAAGGCCCTACCGCCCTTCTGATTTCGTTCCTGCACCTCTTCAGGATGTATTTCGCCTGTTATGGGGCTTTGCTTGTCTACTGGGGTCTGGTCCGACAGATCGGCAGCATGAAGGGCAAGAACAACTCGCCCACCTCCCTTAATCTCACAATCATTATCTGCTCGTTCATTCTGATGAACGCAGAAACCTTTGCCACGGCAACTTGCCGCAAGCTTGGATACATCCAGTGAAAGTATCAATTTTTCATACTGAGGCAATCATGACCAGAATTCTGACAAAACGCCGTGTCGGCATGGTGCTGATCGCTGCTGTCCTGCTCGCTCCATTACTGATCGGACACGCGCATGCACAAGCTGTAGATGAAATTACAGAAGGTGCTACCAATCACCTCAATAGAGCTGTTGCATATATCTTTAACGCAATCTGCTTCAGTGGCGGTGGTTTTCTGCTACTTTCCGGCATTACTTCTTTATATCAGAAACATAAAAACAATAATGCCGGGACAACAATGTCCAAGATTGGTTTTGCATTCCTGTGCGGAACAATGCTGATCGGCTTTCCTTTCCTTGTCCGGACAGCCAGTCTGTCATTCTGGAGTGAAGGTCCTACAGTCACAGGCGAACAGCGCATGATGATGTTTGACCGATAATGACGGATCTTATTCTACATTGTCGCGCCTCCTCAGGGACATTGACCCTGGCACATGAAGCTCTGGATACACAGTCCTGTTGCAGCTGCTGTGGCATCCAGGGTGTCAGTATGAGCGTATCCGGGCAAAAATTCTGCACTGTATGTGCTCCAGCATACAGTGTTGATGAACCCGACATTGACGCAGTCTGTGCTCTGATCTGGCTGCCTCATATTGATCAGGGTTTCCTGAGCAGATTATTGCGGGCAGCGTATGCTGCCCGTTATGTCTCAACCGACCCTACCCCTCTTCAGCTGTCGATGGCCTCCAGCGCCAACAATCTTCTGATTGAACTCGAAAAGCTACGCTCTAGCGCAAAACGGATGATCGGTACGGATCAGGTCAGCGCATTACGCAGCGTTGCCCCGAAAATTCCCCAATACAACCTGTTTCTGCGCCTGAAACGTGTTTCCGGCTTACGCATTCTCCCGCTTGAACCCTGGTTCGACTTGCACGGAGAGGATTTCAAAGAACTCATCACCTTTCGGGAATAGCCAATGTTCAGGTTTCCTTTTCTGACACCGGTCAAAAAAAAAGACCTGTCTTCAACATCATTCAAAGATGTCACATCGTCTGGTTTCAAGCCATTTGAGACATTTCTGCGGGCCTGTGCATGGATATCCGAACTGTCCGGGAAAGACCTGACCTCATTTTGTAATCTGGCAACGGCTGATGATAAATCTCTCATTACGTATGAAGGGGATTATGTCACACTTGTAAAAATCAGCGGAATGAAGCGTCTTGCCAGTCGTGACGAAATTCAGACCGCAGCCCAACAGCTTCAGATTGATCTTGGCGCATCCTTCACTGGTCCCGGTCACGCTCTGCAGTTCACTTATGTCTCAGACCCTGACGCCTCAGAATTCATGCAGAGCAATCTTGCTGAAAGACGGACCATCGCTCAGGCTCTTCAGGCAGATTTTGAAGATATTTTCGCAGAACGTGAGCGTGTTCTAACGCCTTATATGCGCCAGGAGCGGATATGGCTCGTGCTGTGGAGCCGAACAGGCTGCCTCTCAAAGGCTGAAGCCACGTCTGCCAGTAAAGCCCGCAAAAAAGCAGCTCTGGGCCTACCCAACCTCGGTGATGCGCAAAATCCCACTCTTGGCTCTCGGGAGCTTGCAACAATTCACGGCGCATTCGTTGGACATGTCCTGAAGGTTTTTGAAAGCCGAGGGGTTATTCTCTCAGAACTCCCACCCAAAGAAGCGTTGTCAGTCATCCGCACCGAGATCTACCCCGAAACGGCTTCGGGGAAATGGTCCCCAATACTCCCCTCAGATCCTCCCCTGAATATCATACCTGACAAAGAGCGGCCGGAAGACATCAGCGATGCACTCTGGCCACCTGTGCGCGAGCAATTATTCAAAGAAGACGCCTTTACCCCGGACTTTCAGACCGTAAGGCTGGGATGCCTGGACTGGGCTCCGGTTGACATGACCATGGTGTCCTCTGACGTCAGGCCGTTTACTGAACTGACCTCCCATCTGGCCCCCTACCGGCTACCATGGCGCATGACCATGCATATTGAAGGGGTCAGATCGTCATATATGGCCTGGAAGGAGCATGTTTCGACCCTGCTGCGGTTCGGCAAGAACCGCGCGGTCTACGATGGCTTTCAAGAACTCGCCCATATGCGCGCATTACGTCAGGCTGTGGTCAAACTCCGGGTATCTTTTGCGACATCTGCCAATGCAGGTGATACTGACAGATTACGCAACCGTGCCTCCAGACTTGAACAGGGCATTAACGGATGGGGAGGGGCACAGGCAACGCGGCAATGTGGAGATCCCCTCGAAGGCACTCTCTCCTCTGTCCCCGGCATTGCACTGGCATCGACAGCACCTCCTACAGCTGCGCCATTGGACAAAACACTGATTATGGCACCATGGGCGCGTCCCGCACGACCTTGGGAACATGGCGCCGCCATGCTTCGGGCCGCAGACGGTCGGATTGTCCCCTTTGATCCGGCGGGTGAAGGGCGGGATGCGACATTGGATCTTTTTGTCGCACCCTCACGGCGCGGGAAATCCATGCTTGCCAATGCGCTACTACTGGCCACAGTCCTGAGCAGTGCAACATTGACTGACACTGGCGTCAAGCTCCCTCTGATCGGGAAGTTGGACATCGGCGATGCGACAAGTGGCTTCATCGACCTGATTGTCCATGGTCTACCACGCGAACATGCACATCTGGCTGTGTACATCCCGTACGATTTCATACCCGAACATGCCTACAATATCTTCGACACCGAAGCCTGCTGCCGGCGCCCCTTCAAATATCACATGGGATTCCTCAAGAACTTCCTGTCACTGGTTTGCATGCCCGAGGATAAATCCACATTTGAAGGGATGGATCAGATCATCCATGCAGCCATTGAAGCTGCCTATGATCTGGCCGAAGACAGCGTGTCTGGCAAACCGAAGCCTTACAGAAAATCGGAAAACAAGACTCTGGACGCCGTACTGGACAAGCTCGATGTCTCATTCCCCCGGCATGCGTCATGGTGGCAGGTAGCGGATTACTTCGCTGAACGAGGAGACATCCGCCACGCCCGTATGGCGACACAACACGCAGTACCCGTTATTCATGATCTTCTGGAGGCAATCCAGGAAGACCGTGTCTGGGGGAATTACGGGACCAATACGCCTACGGCCGGCCAGGAAAAAGGACTGGAGATATTCCGCCGCTACATTACCTCCTTCATCGATAAATACCCCACACTCAATAAGCCCACCCGTCTGGATCTAGGTGACGCCCGAATTGTCGCATTGGACATCCACCGGGTCGCTCCCGAGGGGGCGGCAAATGAGCGTCAGACAGAACTCATGTATCTCATGGGTTTCCAGATTATCTCGCGCAATTTCTTCCTTGACCCCGAAGATGCAGAACAGGCTCCAGAATGTGTCCGCAGCATCCATCGCGAGCGATTCAGGGAGTTCCGGGAAAGCTTTAAACGTCTGGAATGCGACGAATTCCAACGCACAGTCAAAGCTCCTTTCATTCGACAACAGTTCGAAGAGGCAGCCCGTCGTGCCGCTAAGCTCAATGTCAGAATCGGCCTCACCAGTCAGAAAATCACCGATTTTGGCGAATATCTCACCCAACACTCAACCGCACGTTTCATTCTGGGTGTCGCAAACCCCGAAGAAGCAACCGAAGTGTCCAATATCCTTGGCTTGAGCAATGCAGCTCGCAACATTGTCCACCATGGCCTGAAAGGACCGAACAGAGATGGGACAGGATCACCACTCATTATCCAGATATTGGTCCACAATCAACTTTATGAAATGTATCTGCTGAACATGCTCGGCCCTATCGAACTCTGGGCTTTGTCCACTAACCCTGAGGATGTCGCATTGAGGCGACGCGTCTACACCGCCATTGGATCCAGTGAAGCGCGCCGTAGGCTGGCACGCATTTTCCCCAAGGGTTCGGCGTCAGACGAAATCAACCGTCGTCGCGACGCAATGATCAGAAACGGTGCGACGGATTCAACACAGGCGCTTGGTGGCGTGATCAGTCAGATCAGCAAGGAAATCTGTAATGCCGAGGGTATCGGAGCTCTTCTGAGGGAAGCCGCCTGAGGCCTGCGCGTATTCACAAGCAGGTATTGGATACTGGGCTTATGAAACGATGCTCAGTATTCCTCATGATGACCATGTCACTCTCCGGTTGCGGATCGGCACACGATACTGATCCCGTGACCGTTGCCACGCCAGGCCTCCCTTCCCCGGAGAAGGCTTTGCAGGAAAGCCTTGATCGTGTGCATGCGTTCATGGCGAGCCTGAACGATCGTCTCGATAAACACGTGCCGATCAATATTCCACAAGTTCAGACTAAGCTGGCTGTGGCTGCATCATCCCCACTTCCACCACAGCCATCTGTCCAATCTGATCCGACACATCGCGTGGCAGTCCCCTTACCGGGGAAAGGGGGGGTCACATGGTTCGGATTTGGTGACGGCACACCCACCATAAATTGCCGTTACCCAGACATCTGCATCCTTCGGCTGGACCGAGGGGAAACTGCCGTGAAGTCAGGCCTCGAACTGGGCGACAGCGCGAACTGGCATGTCGATCTGGTCCGGGGGGGTAAAGGCATCCATCAGGGTTGGGCTGTAGCCATCGACCCCGGTGCGCAGGCAGCCCAAACAGACATGACGCTCAAAGGCAGCCTGCATACTTATAATATGATCCTGTCAGCTCAGGGAGAGAGCATGAGAACCATCGCGTTCACTCATGCACCCGGAGAACCTCTCTCCCAACCTGAAATTATGCCCCAACACGGCATGACCGGCACACCGGATTTTGCATATCACATGACCGGTTCTGCTCCGTGGAAACCCATGCGGGTCTACCGCGAAGCCGGCCACACTTACATCCAGTTTCCCCCCGGCGGGATCAATGCTGCCCCAAGGCTGGTCGTCATATCCCCCAAAGCCACCAACGCACAGGATTACGCAGTTGTTGGCGATTCCTACGTCGTTCCACGCCCTGTTGATGACGCTCTGCTCATCGGTAACGGAGCACAAGCTCCTGAAATCCACATAACCCATGGAGGTACGGAGTGAGCCGCCTCACCCGCCAAATTGCTACAGGTGTGCTGTTAGTCATGGCTTCCGGCTGTGCTGATCAGACACCTGCCACAACATCACATGTCGCTGGCGCCACATTCAGGGATGCTTCGGCTTTGACGGTCTTCATCGCTGACATTCTTGCCAACAGTATGGACGGACCGAAGAGCATTATACGCCTAGCGGCCTACGATGGACCGGACCCTAACCATACGGCCGTCCTGCTCACTGATACCCTACGCGAACGTGGCTTTGCGCTGTCTCCGGACGGAATGTCTTACCCTGGTGCGCATACAGTTCGTTACGCAGTGAGCCCTGTGGGGCAGAATCTTCTTCTCGAACTTGATGTCGATGACGCCGAAGCAACATGTTTGTATGGCCATAACGCAGAGGGGGCACTCGAGCGTGCTGGAAGTTGCACCATCCATAATGGCCAGCAACTCATCCTCAAAATTCCAAATACCGATCAGGTCAGGACGATTCCTCTTAAGCCGGCCGGAACCTCAGGCAAGCAACTGCCTGTCGTAACACTCAGGCCACCTGAGGAAGAATGGACACTTATCGAAGGCCAGCCCATCCGCGAGCAGATGATTGCGTGGGGAGATCGCGCTGGATGGATTGTCCGTTGGCCGCACGACCTGAACTGGATGGTACCAGCAATGACCTCTTTCCATGGCGATTATCAGAAAGTGATGAGTGAGATCATTCACACGATTTCCGATGAGGGGAAATCCATTCAGGCTGAGTTCCACACACCCAATCATACATTGGTTGTCACCAGCCCTGGGGGGCGGAGCGAATGAAGCTCACATCAGCCTTACTCACAACAGTCTCGTGCCTGACACTTCTGACTGGATGCGCAGATTTCAATGAAGTGCGCAAAACAGAACGAGACGCAGAGGCCATTGATCGAGACTATAAAATTCCACAAAGACCGGTCGTGACCGTCTCAGACAAGCCCTGGCTACTGGGCGACACAGTGCATGAAGTGAATAAAGTTCCGGAAATACTCCTTCATCCGGCAGGTATTACACTCGCACGCCCCGTTTCGTTGCGGGACGCTGCCATTATTGCCAGCCGTGTCACACACATCCCTGTCAGTGTGGCACAGGATGCAGAGCAGGACATGCCCGCGTCTGGTGGAAACACCGGTTACAATATAGCGGACCTCCCTCCTCCCCCGGGGGCTGGCAGTGGATCTGCAGTTCAGACACATCCTATCAATTCGGGCGGAATAGAACGGTCTTATGGTCGCCCTACCCCTCAGGTCGCGTCATCAGCATCTGGCATGTGGTCTGGAGTTGGATTGTGGCTTCAGTATCAGGGAACACGTGAGGGCGTATTTCAGACACTCGCGACACGATTTGGCGTTTGGCAGCGCTGGGTTGACGGCAAAGTGGAATTTTATCGCACACTGACAAAAACCTGGTCGATCCCGGCATTTTCGGGCGACACGACGTCAGATGCTTCAATCGTAGCCTATACAGGGGGCGGGAACGGTTCGTCTGGCATGGGAGGTGGAAGCTCCATGATGTCTGGCGGATATGGCGGATCTGGCGGATCTGGCGGTGGTGGGGGGAGCGGCGGGTCGTCCGGACAATCCTCCGGGATGGCTTCGATCATCGCTCATAGCAAAACCAACAAATGGCAGACAATCCAGAAAACAGCGTCAGTAGTTGCTGGTGATGCTCAAGTCGTCGCCGATGAAGGACTAGGCACTGTGTCTGTAACCGGCACCCCAGATCAGATTGCCCGCGTGGGTGAGTGGGTCGAGGGGTTACGTGATGACATGCTTAAACAGGTTGCGATCGAAGTACACGTTTACACGGTCAAGATTTCTCACGAAAGCAACTACGGTTTCAGCCCGACATTCTCCTTCGCCTCTCATGGTGGCTTGCTTGGACTGACATCAACACCAGCCTCCATCCCGCAATTGCAGACAACGGATACTCCCTTCTCTTTCGGGGCTTCCATTCTCGATACGGGCAAAGGAACAGGGGGGCTCTTCTCTGGCTCGAAAGTCGTCGTGCAGGCATTGCAGCAACTCGGCAACGTGACAGAGCAATATGACCGCTCGGTGGTGACGACCAACAATCAGACCGCGCCATTCCAGAACGGTATCAATACCACATACCTTGCTAATAGCTCGTCGGTTCTGGCCACAAACTCGGGCAGCTCCAACTCTTTGTCCCCTGGCGTCGTGATGTCGGGATTCATGGGGTCTGTAACCCCCAAAATTATCGACAACCGGATCATGCTGCACCTGAACTTCCTGTTGCAGACACTTCAGGCCATTACCACCATCACCAGCGGCTCATCCTCCATACAGGCCCCAAAGACATCCAGCACGTCTTTGGACGACACCGTTTCCCTGCAAAACAACAGCACTCTCGTCCTCAGTGGCTACGTCGATGATGCGACATCGCGCAAACGCAACGGCGTTGGCTCTGCGCTGGACTGGGTACTCGGCGGCGGCGGAGACGCAACAATCGACAAAACACATGTTGTCGTAACAGTCGAGGCGCACACACTATGAAAAAGCTTGTCCTGCTTTCTTGTACAACAGGTCTTCTTATTCCTGTCTTCGCTCAGGCTGATGCGCCGAGCTGCACGCAACACCTCCAGGAACCCGGTCCTGGAGGACGCCTGTCTCAGGAGCAGATTGATGCCAACAATGCCTGTGAGACCGTTGTCGAAACACAAAAGAAAATTTCGGAAGCTCTGGCTGCCATTGCTGATAACGAACGCAGGTCAAAAGGACAGATGGCATTTCCGACTGCGGGCGGTCGGAATGATCTGATCCCGACAAGAATGCCATACCTACAGCCACAGCAAACGGCACCAAACATGCAACGCCCGGCAGGTCTGAACGTGCCGGATCATCCACCAGAGGAGGCGCCAACTGCAAGCGTGGACGGCGTTCTTTGGGAGGGCGGAACTGTACTGACCGGTATGCTTCGTATGCCCGATGGACAGTCTATTGAAGCGATAAAAGGCACGCGGCTGCCTGATGGAAGCATTGTGAGCTCCATCACGCAAAACGGGAGTGTGGTCGTCACTCGGAATGGCAAACCCTTCATTTTGCCATCGAGCAAAACCTCGCAGCAGTCCTCCACATTTGGCAACCCTCTGTAAGAAGAGCTGAACAATGGCGATTCTCGTAACCGATGCAACAGGGCAGCGGGCTTTTTTTGGGGGGCTACGCTGGGTGCCCTATGCCAGAAGGCCGTCATTACCTGCTGTCCGGCAGGAAGCTCTGAAAATGGGCATGACCCATTACATCCGGCCGCGTCACCAGCAAAACCGGATTGGTTATCTAAAGATGCTCGCTGATACAGCATCTGGCGGGAAAGCAGCGAAACGAAAAACAGAAAGCCTTCTTCTGGCTGTACTGGCCCAGAGTGAAGCCCTGACTTATGTGGAGTGTGACTTTGGTCCTCCCGGCACATGGGTTATGGCCACGGATGAAAACGCTCTGCCTTTGCCGGGATCTGATAGTTTTTTTGATGATGACGATCTGCCCGGTTACAAATCTTCTCTTGAAGGGTACAATTTTAAAAAAACGCTTACTATTGAAAACGAGTGTGTTGATGACTTCCTGAAATCTTTGCCTGCCGCACCCATAAAAATCCACTCGATTTCTTTCAAGCCATATTATGTGGCTGCTGGTGTATTTGCCCTATGCGGCCTGATTACACTCCAGAGCTTCCATGTTCTGCATGAACGTAATCTGGCCCGACTTCAAGAAGAGGCACGACGCAGCCTCCTTTTGCAAAGACAGAAGGCTCAGGCTGCCATACACGATGACCCCTCGGCCGCCGAGTGGGTCAGGATATGTATGCATCATGCATATGCTCTCCCTCCTTATAAAGACGGGTGGACATTAACAAACTGGGAATGTGCGGGACGCTCCTTGAGTGCCATCTGGCAGCGGACTGGAGGCACACTGGCGCAAGCCCCGATAGGGTTGATGCTCAATAATGGCAATTCAGTGCGATCAAGTTATCCCCTGATGCCTTTTGAAAAAATCCATGGGGTACCACACGATGCGACAGGTGACGCCAGGGCGTTCATCGCCTTCATCCAGCAGTCCGAAACCAATCTGTCCATCAAGACGACCAACCTTGTGCAGGGAGATCATGGTCAAAACCATAGTGCTTATATGATCAGCTTTCCATGGCAGGGAGACCCCAGAGAAATACCATGGGACGCATTTCAAAATATCAGCGTCGAACGTCTTGGTCGCGAGATCAATGCCGGCGTGCAGGGTGGTTCACAAAGCACAGATTACCAGATCCACGTCGCCATGAAAGATGGGCCCGCCTTGTCCTTATCCTCAGACAAGGGAGCGCGTTAAATCATGAGCAACATCTGGTCACGATTGATGGGCGGGTCGGTCAAAGATAATGATCATGACCTGACCGTGAATAAAACGCAGGTTGTCATCGATATACCTAGAAGTATGGAAGGGCAGCTTTATATTGAAACCAATGGTGAGGAAAAAGTTGTCTTCGTTAACAGGCAGCTTCAAGGTCGTCTGTACTTTCTGCAATGGCTTGATAGCCTACGATACGTAGAAGGGTTTCGTGGCGTTAAAGTGAAATATGTTCCTCTAAGTTATGTCACTGAGAAGATGGAACACGCTCACCAGAACTCAGCCATCATGGAAACACCCAAAGAAGACGTGGAAGTCCGTGACCGGGCCCTGGCACTTCTCACGGAGATCGGTGGTTATAATTCATCTGATATCCGCATCAGGAGACTCTCAAAGCATACTGAAGTCGCCTGTCGTATCAACGGACGATACATGATTGCCCATGAATGGGACAATCCCTTCGCAGATCGCCTGATGCGCGCCATGTACCGTCTGGGGTCCTCACAGGCTGCGTCTGTTACAGATAGTCAGTTTCAGGACGGCGGTATCTCAGGGGAAATCCTCAAAGGTACAGGTCTGGATAACGTCCGTATCGTGCGTGGTCCATGCGCCCCTCTCTCAGAGGGCGGATGGTTCATGATCCTGCGTCTGCAGTCCATCAAAAAAGGGGTCAACAGACGCATCCGGGGAAATTACAGCAACCTGCACCAGATGAAGCCACCGCGAGGTCACCTGCGTCTGAAGGACTATGGGTTTAGTCAGCCCCAGATTGACCGCCTGATGGGTATCGCAATGTCTCCATCTGGTGCTCTGGTTTTTACAGCACCAACCGGACACGGCAAAACAACTACTCTGTACGAAATCTGGGCAGAAAAGGCCCGCGTACAGCCCGGCCGGAATATTGTCACGATTGAGCAGCCCGTTGAACTGGATATGCCATGGGCTATCCAGCTGGACATTCCCAATACTGACAATGAAGAAGAGAACGGTCGCGCACTGCGTGAGCGCCAGCGTAATACACTTCGTATGGATCCTGACGACATTGGTCTGGGCGAAGTGCGAGACGTCGATGGCGCATTAACCTGTATTGCGGCCGTTCAGACGGGTCATTTTGTCGCATTTACCTGCCATGTGGATGATCCGTTTGGTCTGCCACTTCGCCTGCAGCTCATGGACTTCACACGCCTCAGTTTTGGTACGACATGTAACGTATCACTCATCCGAGGCATTGTATCCCAGCGCCTCGTCCCCGTTATCTGCCCTCATTGTGCTGTCCCATGGACAAAGGACGACCCACGGCTTCCCACAATCATCAATCAGGCCATCCCTTCATGGTGCCCGGACATGACGCTGGTCAGACGCATAGGGACAGGTTGTGAGCACTGTTATGGCACAGGCATCTCCGGCCGGACATGCGTTGCCGAAGTGATCGAAACCGATGCCGAACTCATGACTGATTTCGTCAGGTATGGTGAGAATGTTGCACGTCACCGGTACCGCTCGCGACCGGATGCCGACCCATCTCTTCTGGAAACGGCGATGCAACTTGTCGCTGAAGGCAAACTTGACCCATTTGACGTCAACACCATCGTTGAACGTATCAGGGATAAGGAAAAGGTGCTTGAGGAACGTCGCAATGGTGCAGTGAGGGAGAAACAGTAATGTTGATCCGGTATACTGACATCGACTATGAGCGTCAGCATCGTAAAAACTCATTGTGGTTCAGATTGAACGCTCTGATTTTTTTCAACTGGAGAGCCCGGTCAACGCTCTACCAGATGCTGGCGATAAGACTGCGTATCCATATCTCGGAAACAAACATCCTACGCATGTTTGCAGAGCAGTCCGCTCGTAAGAAGCAGAAAGTCATCCCGCGTATTATCGATGACATCATCTATCATCTGAATCATGGTGAAATGCTGGTCGATGCCTTTCGTCCGTATGTACCTGATGACGAATACATGCTGATGTACGCCGGAGCAAAGGCTGGAACGCTCCCAGAGGCCCTGCAGCTGCTCTGTGAGGCCAAGGGACGGACCAGTGCAATGGTTCAGGCCTCAATGAAGGCTATCACTCAGCCGCTGATGTACCTTGTGATCATCTATGCCTTCCTGAGAATACTGGGAACACAGATACTACCAAGTCTGGTTTCTGGGCCTATGGCCCCGAAACACCCCAGCTCCAGCCAACAGATACTGGTATTCGCCTCCAATCTGGCAACAGGGTGGTACGCTCCGATCTCCTTAGGGCTACTCCTGCTGCTCGCCGCAGCCATCTGGTTCAGTCTGCGGCGCGCAACCGGACATGTCCGGGTTGTCCTCGAACGCTTTCCTCCGTGGTCCATGTACAGGGATGTTCAGGGATACGTCTGGATTACCGCGTTTCTGGCACTCGTCCTTGCGCAGGTTCCGGACAAAGAAGCTCTACGGATACAGGCATCAGCCGCGTCACCGTGGCTTAAAGAACGCCTTGAGGCGATCCTGACCAACCTCACGGTTAATGGTCTGACATTTCCCGATGCGCTCTTGTCAACAGGTTTCGAATTTCCGTCTCCACGCATCATTGATGACGTGGAAGCCAACTGGGTCAGCAAGGAAGGCTATATCCGGTTGCATGAGACGGCAACGATATGGGCGACTGCAACAGAGCAACGCACCATCGCTTTCGCAAATAAAGCCGAACAGCTCTTCATCCTGATCATGATCAGCCTTGTCGTCATTCTTGGCGCTGCCTGTGACAACCTCGGCGCGGATCTCTCTCACTCGATGTCTTTCTAAATCAATATTTTCCTCAATTAAGGATATCCCGTTATGGATCTTATCGTTTCCATTCTCTCCAAATATGGTCTTCAGGCCTTGGCTCTGGTTCTCGTCATGGCTGGTGTTTACGAAGCTTTTCATAAATCCAACAGTCAGACTGCTGCTGGTTGGGAAAGCGAAATGGTCACCAATATTGATGGGTTTTTCCAAGGCGGCCTAACCGCCAAAAACTTTAGTGGACTCAACAATTCTGTCGCAATCAAAGCCTCACTGGTCCCCAAAGGCATGCTGAACGGTGATGGAAGCACAATCAAAGGTCCATGGCCCAACTCCTACGTCACATTAGCACCTTCGGGGAATGGAATGGGCTTCATCGCCACATGGAGCGCAGTCTCCAGCGATGACTGCGCAACTTTTGCCCGCTCACAAAGTGCCAACATGTTAAGCATCAACGGCAGATCAATTGACCCCACAGACAGCGCAGCCGCCTCCAGTATCGCACTGGCCTGCGACGCCGGCTCCTCGGCTTCAACCACAACAATTATCTTCGAACACGACAGCTAATTGTCATGGCCTACATCATTCTTGCCTTTGCTCTGCTTCTTGGAATTTCTGCTCAGGAAAAAGAACTGATCGTTCTCGCCCTACAGGAAAATATCCATGAAGAAACAGACAATCCGGCACAGAGATGGCTGGCCTACAGGAGTGCCGTGCAATTTTTCGTTGAACGGCACCCCAACGTCTCTGGCTCACTTGATATGGCTGATATTGGAATGTCTGAGGATAAACAGTTTCTACCGAATGTAGGAAACTATGTTTCCAAAAATGGGAGCGGCACCACGATCGTAACGTGGATACCTCTGTCCGCTAACGTCATTTCTGACACGATCAGGCTGGCCGATGGGGACCGGAGTATCGGGATTGCACACGGAACGTCCTGGTCCTCACCATTCTATGGGAACATGGGGAACCTGCCGATCTCTGTCCCTGAAGGGGATATTGTTTCAGTCGTCACGTTTACTGGTCCGAGGTTTTAAATGCCCTCCATCATTGCCGCGCTTGCGGCCATTATGCTGGCTCTGTGGCCGACAGCACAATATTTCAATATGGTTCAGGATGGAAACCGGCGTTCTGTTAATGCCGTTACTTCCGGACAATTCTCAATACTACTTGGCGGTGTAAAAAAATATATCCGTGCTCATAGTAATGATCTGATCAACGGAATACCAGTCGGCAGTTCTACAACCGTTTCACTTGCCACCCTGATCAACGAACACGATCTGCCGGTTGGTTTTACAGCCACCAACCCATATAACCAGACATGGGTTGTCTACATCTCCCAGTCAGCGAGTGGTGTACTCGATGGTCGCGTCGTCTCGTACAATGGACAGACCCTCTCAGCCAAGGATGCTGTGGCCATAGCCCTGAAAGCCGGGGCGCAGGGCGGGTATGTTCCGCCAAACGGATTGCTCAACGGTCTTAATTCCAACATGGCAGTCGGGGCCAGTGGCACATGGTCTCAGGTCATTTCCGGCTTCCCCAATCCCGGTGAAGGGCATTTGATCGGACTGTTGGCTTCTGCTGATGATGCCAATAACAATCCCAACTATCTCTATCGAGACGCCATCGCTGGACATCCTGAGCTAAACACAATGGAAACAGATCTGAATATGGGCGGTAACAATATCGATAACGCTGCTGACGTGCATGCTTACGGCACGGTCAGCTCAGGGAATGATACCAACAATAATGCTGTCAACGCCTATATGAGTAAAGACGGCAGGATTAATGCTACAAAAGATATTCGTGGTCAGGTTTTCCGGCCCAACTATATTGCTCAAAGTGGGACACCCTGTGAAGGAGTGGTCATCAACACCGGTGTTATGGATGAAAATTCTTCCAATAATTCCAGTGATAATTTTATTCTACAAAATGGCGATATTGCCCGAGATTTGTCAGGGAATTTATTATCCTGCGCCAATGGCGCATGGAAATCTCAGAAAGCTACAATATCTTTTTATGTTCCCCCGACAACTAACGGTTGGAATAATTATGCGTCGACTAATCCCATCACAGGAACTTATTCGTGCCCAGCAGGGACATCAGATATTCCGGCTACAGTATTATGGTTTGGCGATGCTGGTTATACCATTCAACACACTTGTTATTAATGTGATCTCTAATTTTCGAGACTAAAAAATGACATTACCACCAGTGTGCCTTCATGAGATCGCCAATTTCTATCACCTATCCGATGAGGTGCTTATAAGAATTATACATAAAGAACACTCCAATGATATTGGTCTTATGGGCATTCAGGAAGGCTGGCTACCTATACTTGAAAAAGCTGGTTTCCGACAGGATATGATCCGCAACGACGTTTGCACCAACATTGCCGCAGGCGCATGGATTCTATCATATGTCGCGCAACACAAAAAGGAAGAGACCCCTTCCAAAACGCCAGACTTTACCAGCCCACCATTGCAGCAGGATCACCTATCAGGAAGCCTGCGCTCATGCGCCATAGACGCGGCCAATCAGTATCGGATTTCTGTTCCGCTCTTTCTGGGCATCCTCGCTACAGAAGGTGGTCGCGTTGGCCAAACTGTCCGCAACCACAACGGTACATATGATATGGGCCCGGCCCAGATTAACTCGTCCCACTTACCTGAACTGGCAAATAAGGGGATAACCCGCGATCAGATCGTCAACGATGGATGTCTGAACGTCCATATCGGCGCGTGGATACTCGCGCGCGAACTGGGAAGCGAAACCCCACAACACCCTAAGGAATTCTGGCAGCGTGTAGGGAATTATAACTCACGCACGCCAGAATATAATCAGGCTTACCAGCTCAAGGTCTGGAAGCACGTCATCAGCCTGCCGCATTCACAACCAAATGGCTGATTATGGAGGTATGACAATACCTTCTCACGCTACGGCCATATTACTGACAGGCGCTCTCTTTCTGGGAGCCTGCCAGCACAAACCAGTACCTGACGCGCATCATCAAGCTGTTTCGCTCGAAATGTCCAACCTGCTCGGGCGGATGGACACGTTAGGACAGGTTCGATTTCCAATGCAGCGCCCAGGTTCTGTTCTTCCTTCTGAGATGAACAGGCCATTGCGATGGGATTGGACAGGGTCGCTTGACGAGGGCGTCAGACAAATCGCCCGCACGGTCGGATACAACGTCCTGTCTAAACCGATACCTGACAGCCCCATTGTCTCTATCCATCAGGCAAGCTCAACGGCTGGGGAGTTGTTGAATCAACTGGCCGCCGCAGGGAACCCCGACATGGAAGTCGATATCGACATTCTCCACCATTCAATCCGGGTTTACCGCCATGCGTAAAATCTCGCTTCTTCTGGCCTCTGTCGCATTATCCAATCCGATTGGAACGCTCCGTGCTCAACAAGTCCAACCCATTCCTCTTCCTGTCCCCGCTGTCCCAGAGCAGCACATGGGCGCAGCAAACCCCCTCGATAACCCCATTGGAGGATCATCAGAACAACCGGGCCTGACCGACATCACAAGACCACCTTCTCTGGAATCTCTCATGGCCGTCCGCCCTGGGTATTCACCCCACGTGGAAAGCAGTAACGGGCGGGATGAAGCTATCAAACAGGCTGCATGGGCTTATGGAGCACAGGGAGGACTGGCCGCCCGATCATTTGCCATCAATGATATGCTGCGTCGTTATGAAGCGGTGCTGGATCGGGAATTCGATTTCCGGACAGTCGTTCTGCCAGCAGGCAATGGACAAACGCTCATCCGTCCTCCAGTCGTCACCGAGGCACAGATGGCATTCGCTCTGGATGACAGTGGACAAACAGCACGCGAGACCCGTCAGGTGTATCGGATCACCCGACAGGCGCAGCTCGTTTCCTTGCCGCCGCAATGGCGAACATGGCTGGTCAGATCCGTATCACCCCCAGATCCGCCGATAGATGCACAACGGCCCCGCACACGCCATGAAGTCGAGATATGGCGCGAAGCTGTCGCCCGGGGCTGGGCCGCGGGAGAACGACAGGCCGTAGAAGTGTTCCTTGATGATCTTGGACGTCTTCAGCGTGATCTTATCGGTATGGCCCGTTACCGGGTCTTACTGAAAGCGGGGAAAGTTGAACCGCCTGAAGTCGCCTTCCTGCATCGCGATACACAAGGTGGCCATGACCAGCTGCGTGTCGATGATACGGAAATCCGTATTCGCTCCCAACCTGGACTGGACGCCAACCGGGCTCACTGGCATGCCGGGGAGGAAACACCATGAGTGGTGCACGCCAATCCACAGGCCGGGACACAGATCCTGACCACGTGCTTCTGGCGATTATCGGGGTCATCCTGGTCATCGCGTGCCTATGCTTACTGCTCTGGTATGAGTTCCATGCACAGATTGCGACCGTTCTACTGACATTCGCTGGCATGGAACTCCATGTAGTCTCCCTCTTCACGCATCAGTACGACCACATACTGAACAGCCTTACACATGCGAAGCCAGATAAAGTGTCCGCACAAACACTGTGGGACCTGAATACCATAACAGGTCGGATCATTCTGCTTCCGGCTTTGGCTCTTTTCGCTGTTCTGGGTTTCCTCTGCGCCGTCAAGGCACCGCGTGCCATCTACCGTCATCGGTTTGGTCTTAATGATATGACAAGGATGCTGGCCGCTATTCATCCCATCGGTCAGGCATGGGTCGGCGGAAACCCGAAACTCTCTCCACCCCAGCCCGCCGGGAAGCCATTACTACCTATGGATCCTCCCCTCACCCCAGACGAGTGGTTGCTCCGCTACGCGCCCGGTTCTGTCGATGAGCCTCAGACCATCCGTCTCGCCTATGATGCTTTGAGCCAGCAGCTGGGAAGAGTCTGGGAAGGTCCGGCCCGCCTCTCTGGGGTTGAACTCTGTCTCTTCATGACATTCAGCCTGTATCACGCAAGACAGAAGGATCAGGCACAGACACTGCTCGAAAAACTGTCCGCCGCATTATCCGGGCAATGGAAAAAGGGAGAAATCCGCCATTTCATTCAATTGGACAAAAAATTTAGCCAGCAAATGCAATCCCTCTATGAGGCGGGCAACTGGACAGTCGGCATCGAAATTGCAGCCAGACATGCTTACGTTCGTCCCGCACTCATGTCTCTCCTTCAGGAGGCGAGACGCAAAGCTGGTGTTGTAAATCCTAGCCTGTTCTCAATTGTCCAACTGGTTGATCGAGATCTGTGGCTCATTCTGTGCGCCCTGCCCTATCCCATGCCCGGGCGCCCTCTTCATGCCATCGTCACCACCAGCTGCACAGAGGCCGAAGGCGTCATGGAACACTGGCGGGCAGAATGTCTGTCAGGGACACCCTGTCCGGCCCCTCAACTTGAGCGAACCCTCACAACCCTGATGACGACCGAGGCAAACACACGTCATGCGAACTGATGACCAGACGCTTTGCGTTTATTTTCTGGCCGCCAGAAGTGCAGCCAGTGATCTGCGAGTATGGGTCCTCAAACGCTATCTCCTGCGGGACAGCCAACTCGACAGCGACATGACAACCACCCTGCGACAACTTGATCACGTCACGCGCTCCGAAACATTCTATGGCTACGATATTTCGCAGGCTCCGGCGTCTCTGCGTGAGCCTGTCCAACACTATATCCATTTACTCTGGAACGGTCATAAAGCCTCCGCAGAACTGGATATACCGAAGCGTTTGCTGCGCCTGCACAAACGTATCGTTGAGCTGACAGACGCTGGTCCAATGCACAGCCGGAGTAAATCCAATGGATAAACTGCCTATAGACATAGACCTGAATGCGCTTTTGATTCACTGCGCGGACCTTGGAGCCTCACGCATCCAGATCCAGACAGACCAACCCGTGGAAATTCGTGTCCACGGTCGGAACTCAGAAGTGACGGAAGATCGTCTGGGAAACCATTGGGTTCAACACGCTCTACGTCAGATGTATGGCAGCGAGACCGCTACCAGTGTGCTGACACAAGGCGGAACCGTCGATCTGTCTTACACAATTTGGCCCGACAAAACGAAACCCCGTTATCCATTCAGAATTAACGCGGTTGCCGCGACCATCGGTGCTGAACGCGGCATCAACATGACGATCCGCCCACTGGCATCTAATCCTCGCCCCCTGAGCGAACAGAACATCGAACCCAGGCTCCGTGAGGCGTTGGAAGGCGATAATGGTGGATACTTAATATGTGGTGCCACAGGGAGCGGTAAAACAACCCTCATTGGCGGTATCAATCGAGATCGGCTGGAAAATCCTGACTGCCACTGCAATATCGTGGAAGGCTCAGCACCTCTGGAAATTCTTTATGATCTGGTAGAACGTAAAAACGCCACCATCAGCCAAAGTGAAGTTCCGCGTCAGATCAAATCTTTTGCCGAATTCATCCGTGCCGCCATGCGACAGGAGCCCACGGACATCGTTGTCGGAGAATGCCGAGACCCTGAGACGATGGAAGCCGCCATTCAGGCCATGATTTCAGGTCATCGCCTGATCTCCTCTGTCCATACATTCGACCCTCCTTCCACAATCCGCCGGATTGAAGCGTTATGCCCAGCAGATCAGCGGGATAGCCTGACAATCGCGTTTGTCGAGAATGTGCGGCTTATCGTCAATCAACGTCTCCTACCTTCTGCGGATGGCACCCGCACACCAATCAGGGAATTTTTGCCCGTCACCCGTGCGTTTCGTAACAAATTACTCGATGCGCCCCGGAACAGATGGCCTTCCCTGACCCGTGAAGCCGTTGAAGATCATGGGCAGACGTATCTCCAGTCCATCACTCAGGCTCTCAACGAGAAGCGCATCACCGAAGAAGTCGCCCGTAAAGCCAGAGATGTGGAGATGTAACCATGTGGCGTTACTCCTCAGAACCCGTTCATCTCTTCATTCTGGACTGTCGATCCCTCATACCAATGGTGATCTGGCTGGGCCACATGCGGGAATGGACTTTCATTCTCGCCGTCATCAGCATCCTCATATTCGGATGTATGGCCTGGTTTGGGCTCACCCTGCCTGTTGCTTACCGCATGGCCCGTGTCCTCTTCGCAGGATCCCGGAGACCAAGGTTGCCAGCATGGAAAAAAAGAAGATTTGCATGATCAATCTTGAACGCCTGATAGATGCTCTATCAGCCTTATTCACCATGCGCTCCTATCGGATTGTCGTTGGACAAAAACAGGACGCGTGGACACTGCGCCGCCTACTCGCCCCTGATGCACTCCTGCCGGTTATCGTTCGTATGGCAGAAGAGCAATGGACATCCGCATCCGGTCCGACAAACTTTGGTCTGAGCATTGATTATGAAGAAGATGCCCTCTGCGGGCATGTTCTCAATGCCGTTCACTATGCGCCGATCTGTATCATTGTGCTCTGTGTGGACCATGTTTTCCAGCAACTGGTGGATCAGGAGGGTGCAGTCACTATTGAAGCAATGGAAGCATACGCGCGTAAAGTGTGTCCTATGCCGTATTCACAAGTGGTTCCGTCATGATGATTCCATCATCATCACAGGAGCCCGCGATGCTTATCTATCTTTCACCTCAGGATCGTCCCATCACCATCCACTCCGGCTCTGAAGGAGTGGTGATTCTCAGCTCGGATCATCCAGCAGAGCAGGCCTTATCCGTTCCCCCTCAGACATTACACGCGTCTGCAGGCAACAAGAGGAATGGAAGCATAGCCACGCGTTATGCCAGACAAATTGTACCCCTTGTGATTGTTGCCGCCTTTGCTTTCTGGGGAGGACGACATCTGTTATCCGGTCGTGAAACCCCGTCAGCACCGTCCGCTCAGATCCTCCGTCCAGACCTTCCAAAATACAATACTCGTGACATGCCACGCGCTCCTACTGATATGGCACGGCCACAGCCCATCCAACCCACACCACAGGACAACCCCAACTCGGCATTTGGATTGAATTAAACCCATGGCCATGATCCGCCGTCGTATAGACGGACCGCAAGACCACCACGAACAACGGGGCGGCATTGCCTATCGGGACACCAGAACGCTCGGTACGCAATTTCAGGAGGCCCTTACCTCTGAAATTTCAGCGGCCGGGCCGCTCACATTTGCAGCTCTTGCCTTTACCATGCCCGCCCTGACACCTCTTCTGCTGCCAATTTCGCTGGCCTACACTGGCTATGTGCTCAGCCGGCCGACTATTATGCCGTTGCGCATTCCTGCGTGCTCATCGCGTAAAGACTACGGCAATCCAGTCCCCAACCCCAAACGCCCCGGTGCGGAAATGCCTGGCAAGGCAGAAGGGGACTGGCTTCTTGGCTGGGACGAAAATACCGGTCAGCAGGTCTGGGTTGCGGGTGGCGATCTGACAATGCACGGCTTGCTACCCGGGGCTACAGGGTCTGGGAAAACCCAGTTCATCTATAGCCTGTTATGTAGTGCTCTGGCCCAAGGAACGGGCTTCACCATTATTGACGGGAAAGCCTCCAACAATCTTGTTTTCTCACTGCAGGCCTTGCAGAGAAAATGGGGCGTGGAGGCCAACATGCGGGTCATCAACTTCCTCGTTTCCAGTGGAGACCGCAAAACCAACACGTGGAATCCCTTCTCATCAGTCAATGCTGAGGGTATGGCAGAACTCCTGCGCACACTTTTTCTCCCCGAAGAAAAAGGAGGAGGGAATTCCGCCCATTTCAGAGATAGGGCGGAAGCGTTATTTGGCAGCGTCTCACAGATTTTTGTCTGGATGAGAGATCATGCAGGCATACCCATCACGGCCGCCACCATCCGCGCCAATTTTTCCAACATCCAAAGCCTCATTGATCTGGTGAAGACGCAGGAGACGGAAAACCGTCACCGTCGATTTTCTTACTTCGATTTCAGGCACCAAAAAATTCGGTCCATCCCGCTGCCAGAGCATTTCCCTGAAGCTATGCTCCAGCCCGTTCGGGCCTATGTTGAAGAAACCGGGGGATACTCAGCCGCCAAAGGTGATGCGGCCAATCAGGATAAGGTGCGCGAGCAGCATTCTTATGTCGTCGGTGGGTTCGCAAAAACCTTCACCATGATGACGACGACCTATGGCCATATCTTCAATTGTGAAGTGCCTGATGTTGATTTAACCGATGTCCAGTACAATCGCCGCAATCTGATTGTTCTGCTGCCTTCTCTTGAAAACGACCGCAGTACAAATGCCGCCATCGGAAAGACTTTCATTACCGCACAGCGGTACGCCATGGCTGCCGCTCTGGGGGCTTCCATCGAAGGCGATTACGAGGACCTGGTAACAAACCGCCCGTCATCGGCGAAAACGCCCTATCTCCAGATTTATGATGAGTTCAATTATTTCGCCACAAAAGACGTCAACGTGATGCTGGCGCAGGCCAGAGAACTCAACATGAGCATGTTTCTCTCCTTTCAGGAGGTGGGTTCGCTATATGCGACCCTCGGTAAAGACGATGCAGCCCCCCTGCTGGGCAACCCAAAACTCAAGATATTCGAAAATATTGAAGATCCTGGGCCGACCAAAGAATGGGTCGAACAGGCCGGTGGCACCATGCAGGTCAGCGTGCTCTCTGGCTACGATAACGCACCAATCGCTGGCGTCTATGATGATCAGTTGAGGGCTGATATCCGAGAGGTCAAACGCATCTCCTGGAGTGATATTCAAAGTCTGCGTCAGGGGCAGGCGATTATTCTCTTTCGAGGAAAGAGAATTTACACGCGCCTGTTTTATGCTGGCGTCAAGCCATCAGGCACTAACAGGATCTATACGCCATTGGTGATGAACACCTCAAGCCGATACAACGTCACAAACACTGGCTCGCACTCCAGCAGTGATCATCAAGGGATACTCGATCATTTATGTCACGGGGATGACCTGGTGGACACGACGAACCTGCCAGCTCTCAACGGCGGTTTAGGTGAGATTTATAATCGACTGGCCAAAATTGCAGGAGAGAATGCCCAACCACGAGAAGACATGCTTTCTCTGTTTGGGAAGCCGCTTCCCTTACCACCATACCTACCCTTCGCGTGTCTCTTTCGTAACCGGCCTGCCCCACTGCCAGTCAACCAGAGGCCCGGGGTCGTCATGATCAGTCCAGATGTGGACAAGACCCTCTATGAAACTCTCGTCAATTTCGAAATACGTGCTGGGGCGCAAGAAGCAGCCGCACGCAATATGGTGTCTCAGGCACTAAACCAGATTACCGTTTCTAGTCCTTAAGCAACCATGATCATCAGCGCGATCTAGCTCTCATGGAATAAATGGTTAATAAAACTATTATGGTTTCCCAGTGAACCATACTGTTCCCGCGCTTTCTGAACGAATGACTGATTGCGTTCCTGAGCAATGGCGTCACCTTCCTCTATCGGCGTGACGCCATATGTTTTAATTGCCCAGTTGATATCACATTTCCAGTCCTGAAAACGGCTACGATCATGCCACTGATCCATGGCATCATCGGCGCACCTTTGGGCTTCAGCGCGTGTCCAGCCGTTCACCTCGCACATCCACGCCAATGCTTCATTCTGCCGGCCGGAGCTCATGGTCTTGCCCCAGTGCCGAACAGCATGGCAGTCGGGGCATAAGGAAATGACGCCCTTCAGGGTCTGTACCCGTGTAGTGTCGTCGTATTGCCAGCCTTCATCGGCCTCTACCGGCCACTTGGGGCCACGACCACCACACACACGACAGCGCGACCCAGAACGGGCATACGCATCCTTACGGATACGGTCCCAATCGTCCTTGGCCAACAAGGCGCGCAGGTTACGGCCCCATAACGCCTGCGGCACCATCCATGGTCGAAGATAAGGTGGCTTCCTGTCCGGCCTGAAGCGATAAGGGACAAACGGCAATAAAGCCGTCAGATTATCACGCGAAGCTTTCCAGCATTTTTCGGTCCCATCAAAAACGGCACCTCCTGCCTGTGCCTCCTGGCGTCGGTTATACGGAACACAAAGAGCGATCAAAGGGGACATAAAAACTTCTCACCGCCAATAACCATGGAAAGACCAATACCCTAGAAATTGGCATTCCCAAAACACTTGACATGGGCCTCAATATCGTTCTCTTTATGTTCTTATCTGTAGGGAGGTGGAGCATGGCTCGGCAGTATGCAGGCGACAGGACAACAGGCTTTGCAAGCCCGGCCGCAGATTCAATCGAAGGACCGATTGATCTTTCAGAGATTCTCTCCTTGCGCAAACCAAGCCGATACCCGGTGCGTGTACAGGGACTCTCCTTTGTGGCACGGGGCGTCCTGAGCGGAGACATCCTGATTGCTGACACGGCGGGTGATCCCGTCTCTGGGTCTCTGGTCATCGCCTGCGCCGGTGGGCAGGTCATTCTGGCCGAACTCCAAAACCGCAATGGCAAATGGTTTCTGGTGTCGGGCAATGATGCCCAGCAGCCCCTTCATGTTGACCCCATGCGAGACGTGGAGATCTGGGGGAACGTCACAGGCCTGGTCCGGACCGAAGTCTGAGATATGTACGGGCTCATCGACTGCAACGCCTTTTACTGCTCCTGCCAGCGTGCTTTTGAGCCAAGCCTGAAACATAAGCCAGTTGTCGTTCTCAGTAACAATGATGGATGCGCAATAGCCAGAACACGGGAAGCCAAAGACCTTGGTATTAAAATGGGCGATGCATGGCATCTGCTCAAAAATACGCCAAAGCTGGTCGATGTCGCATGGTATTCCAGCAACTACGCTCTCTATGCTGACATGTCTCGCCGCGTTTATGAGGTTCTTTTGGGCCATGTGCCACGCGTAGAAGCTTATTCGATTGATGAGATGTTTCTTGATCTGGGCGGATTGCATGGAAACATGGAACATCGCTGCGAACAGATCCGGGCCTCAGTCGAACAAATCACCAAGATACCAACGTGTGTGGGGTGGGGGCCAACAAAAGCCATTGCGAAACTGGCCAACTATATTGCCAAGGACCGTCCAGAACTGGAAGGGCTGTGTGATCTCAGTGACCAGGCCTTAAGACACAGATACTACCGCAATCTGCCTGTCAGTGAGGTCTGGGGTATCGGCCGACGGCTGGTGCCCCGTCTTGAGGCGGCCGGCATCCGCACCATCCAGCAGTTTGTTGACGCAGATGAAACGCTGGTCCGCAAGCTCATGATGATTACGGGAGTGCGTTTACAGGCCGAACTCCGTGGTGAAAGTTGCATGGCCCTTTCTGAAATTGTCGAACAGAGGAAAGGCATGACCTGCTCTCGTTCGTTCGGGCAACCCGTCACAGACTACGACGACATGCGCGCAGCCATAACGGCGTTCACCTCCCGAGCAGCTGAGAAACTGCGGGCAGAGAAGTTGGACACAGCGCATATTGCTGTTTTCATCCAGACTAATCCGCACAAACGACAGGACGGGTGGTATGCGCCTCAGGTTTCAATAACCTGCGAACCGACCAATGACACTTTTGCCCTGGTGGCACATGCGACCCGCTTATTAAAAGTCATGTGGAAAAACGGGTATCGCTATGCCAAGGCTGGGGTGAGTTTTAACGATCTGGCCCCGACCAATCGGCAGAATACTCTGTTTGCCACAGGCAATGAGCGCACTCAGCAGGCCACTAAGGCCATGGACGCAGTCAACCAGCGTTTTGGCAAAGGTACCATGAGCCTGTTAAGTGCAGGGCTACAGAATAAGTGGACGCCCCGGCAAAGTATGCTGTCGCAGCGTTATACCACCAACATCAACGAAATCATGGAAGCCAGAACTTTTTAATGGATATATTCCGGAGTTTGGTTGTCGGTCGTCGTCATTTCGAGACAGCTTGATTTAGTTCAGGACAAAGTCACTGCATGCGGCCAGGCTTGTCGTTGGGGCGGCGCAATCTCCAACATTGATCACTCCTTACCCACACTACTAGCTCTTCTGAAGCGACACGAAACTGACTGGTCGGCTTCGTATCACGAATGTCTGTATTCAGTTTGTTTCGTCGAGATTGAGTTTGCCGCATCGCCTTTTGCGTGATGACTACTGTTGATGCCGTGCGCATGTGCGGCATGCTCCATTTTTCTAATAATGGTTGGGACTGTACGGAACGTGGCAAAATTTATTGCAAAGACGGGAATTCCGAAGAATAATGCGCAGATACGGTCGCAGTTTTCCTGAGCCTACACCAAAAAGGCGTAAAACAACACGGAACGCATATAAAATTCTGTAATATATGAATGTAGAAAAAACAAAAATACCAACCATTAAAATTATATGAGACGAAAAATTTATGAATAAAAACCTCATTGAAGAAGCGATAAGCAAATTGGCGAACGCTATGCGTATTTATAGTGAGGCGCATTTGAAATATGCGCATCTATTTAAAATAGATCCGGAGGAGGCAATAAACAATATTGATCGGCTATTCGAGATGAAACTGGAAGCCTTCCACACTCTCTATGACGTCTCAAAGGACGTATTCAAATATTTTGATTATGGAGATACAGCGTTATTAATCTTGGTGCGGAATGCAATTCATCATCGTGATCACCCGCTTTTCTACAGTTTAAATTGGCGCCTGCACCTTGAAAGTGGAGGAAAAAATTGGCTTGGTGCGTCCTTTCTCCTTGCCAGTCATCCTACCGTTCATGGAGGGCGCCTTCCGATGTCCCACTATATCCGTTTGGACGATTTGGATGCACGTATCGATCCATCTCTCGCGTCACCATACATCGCCAAGAGGTCGAACAAGCCGGAGAAAGCTATCGAGCAGTTTAGAGTCATCAATAGCCAGTTAAACCTCGCTAAAATACGCAACCGTGCGTCCGAAGATCGTTATCCAAACGACCAAATCTATCTGAATCTAATGCCCATTTTTGTATCGGCCGTCTGCAAAGTATTCAAGGCCATGAAGGCGGCAGAAATAGGCTTCAAGGGCTTCGATGCCGCGACCTATCTTAGGCCCTTCACAACAGAAATCTCAGTTGACTGTAGTCGGCTTGATTTTGAGCGTTTGTGGTTTCGAGGATACGGTGATCTTGACCTTATTCCCATCCCCATTTAGACAATACTGCGATAGTATAAAAA
>NZ_JBDOBO010000024.1:0-36677 GCF_047723935.1 Gluconobacter sp. | reverse complement strand
GGGGCGAATGACGGGGATCGAACCCGCGACAACCGGTACCACAAACCGGCGCTCTACCGACTGAGCTACATCCGCCACACAGCGATGCGTTCTTTAGAGAAAGGTTCAGCTGGCGTCTAGCCCTTTCTCAAAGTTTTCTTCAATTTTCTGCTTAGATAACAGGGACACCACCAGTTACAGCAATATTGGCACCCGAAACGTAACTTGCCTCATCACTGGCCAGAAAGACATAGGCCCCGGCGAGCTCCGCAGGTTGCCCCGGTCTTTTCATCGGACCATCTGCTCCAAAGTTGCGAACGTGCTCTCCACCCATGGTTGCGGGAATCAGCGGCGTCCAGATTGGTCCGGGAGCAACCGTGTTTGAGCGTATTCCCTGTTCCGCCAGCAACTCTGCCAGACCACCGCTGAAGTTCAATATGGCGCTTTTGGTTGCCGAATAGGCCAGCAGCTTTGGCTTTGGCCGATCCGCATTGACAGAGACGGTGTGAATCAGGGAACCGCCTTCAGGCATATGAGGAACAACCAGCCGCGATAGCCGGAACACTGCGCCTGAATTCGTATCAAACGTCAGATCCCATTCGTCTTCGCTGACATCTTCCAGAGATTCACGTTCGATCTGAAAAGCAGCATTATTGACGAGCACATCCACCTTGCCGAACTCGGCCACCGTCTTGTCGACGATTTCCTTGCAGACGAAGCGCTCTTTAATGTCTCCCGGCAAGAGCAGCGCTTTTCGTCCCGCTTTATCGACCCATGCTGCAGTCTCGCGGGCGTCGTCCAATTCTTCGGGCAGGAATGACAACGCTACATCCGCCCCTTCCCGCGCAAAGGCAATCGCAACAGCGCGGCCAATCCCGGAATCGCCTCCGGTGATGATCGCCGTTTTCCCCCTGAGGCGTCCATTCCCCACATAGGTCTGCTCACCGTGATCAGGCTTGGGTGTCATTTCCAATGTCTGACCAGGAATATGCTTCTGCAATGGCGTGTCGAACGGGGGCTTCGGATATCGGCTCATGTCGAACTCCTTAAGTTGTTCTCATGCCAACGCTGTGAATGCAGTGAATGTTCAATCATCTTTCCACGTGAACATCTTCAATCCTGCTCTAAGGCACGGTACACTGGCCGCACCATTGCCGCGCCGGGCCCGAATACGTCGCACCCTGTAGCTCTTCACTCTCAAGGATTGTCATGACACCCGCTCTCTACCGCCGCCAGTGGGGACAAAACCCGCTGCGTGAGGTTCTGGCTGGCATGGTCGGCACTTTTGCCCTCATTCCCGAAGTCATTGCCTTCTCTTACATCGCCGGTGTTTCACCTGCGGTCTCGCTGTTCGCGTCTTTTGTCATTTCGGTCTCAATCGCAATTTTTGGTGGCCGACCCGGAATGATCTCAGGAGCCGCAGGATCTGTTGCTCTTGTTGCCGCACCACTCGTACATGCCCACGGCGTGCAGGCCATGCTGCTCGCCACCCTGATCGCCGGCGCTCTACAGATTGTGTTCGGCCTTCTGCGCCTTCAGGCCGTTATGCGGTTTGTTTCTGCGGAAGTTCGCACAGGCTTCGTCAATGCGCTGGCCATCATGATCTTTTCCGCACAGATGCCACAGCTATTGGGTGTTGGCTGGGAAACTTACGCCCTGATCGCTCTGGGTCTCGTCATCATCTACCTGCTTCCCAAGATTTCTGACGCCATCCCATCCCCGTTGATTTGCATTGTCCTGCTGACGGCCATCACAATGGTCCATCCAATGCCTGTTCACACGGTGTCAGATCTAGGGGAACTCCCAACGGGTCTCCCTCACCTCACTATTCCCCACATCAACCTGGATTGGGCGACCCTGTCAGCCGTTATTCCCTATGCCGTCGCCATGGCTGCCGTGGGTTTGCTGGAATCCATGATGACAGCATCAGTCGTCGATGACCTGACGGACACGCACGGCAATCAACGTATGGAGTGCACAGGCCTTGGCATCTCCAACATTCTCGTTGGAGCATTCGGCGGCATTGCCGGGTGTGGCATGATCGGCCAGACAGTCGGCAATCTGCGTTACGGCGGCCGCGGACGTCTCTCCACCTTCACAGCAGGTGCTTTTCTGCTCGCCCTGATGGTCCTTCTTCATCGCTGGGTCGGACAGGTTCCAATGGCCGCTTTGGTCGCCATTATGATCATGGTTTCGATCAGCACATTCTCCTGGGGCAGCCTGCGGGACGTCACGCGCCAACCCAAGCTTTCAAGCCTGACAATGCTTGTAACCGTCGTTGTGGTCGTGCTGACGCATGATCTGGCTGCCGGCGTTCTAGCCGGGGTTCTCCTGTCGGGCGTGTTCTTTGCCTGGCGCGCTGCCAGCCTGCTGACTGTAACCAGCCACCGCGACGGATCAACAGAGACCTATACCATCTCCGGGCAGGTCTTTTTTGCGTCCGCAGACGGCCTTTCGGCCGAGATTGACTATCTGACGAACGCTGAACTCGTCGTACTCGATTTAACGCATGCAAGGTTCTGGGATGTCACGTCCGTTCAGGCACTGGAAAAGGTCCTGGACAAGCTTCGAAGTCATGGACGTACAGTTGAAGTCACAGGCCTGAAGCATGAGCAGCATGGCATAATTGCATCTCAGTCGGACAATACGCTTCTGGCAATGTGACACGCCTTTCACGGAATATCGCATCCGGACAGGAAGCAGGATACAAAGACCTACTCATGATTGTGAGAGGGGAACCTGCCCGGATGCGCAGATTTGTTATCACCAGCCTCCTATGCTCCATCCTCGCTTCCGGAAGCTCTGCCTCCGCACAACCCGCGTTTCACAATAAAAACGCCACAGCTCAGATACCTGCTGCCGCACAGGCTCTGATCAATCGCTACAACATGCAGCCTGTTCCTGTAGAAGGCGGCTGGTTTTCCCAGCTTCAGCGCACCACAGAAACTATTGCGGGCTCGGCTTTGCCTGCACGCTATGCTGGTGTCACACACCCTCTCTCCACAGCGATCCTGTTCGTGGAAACACGACGGGACTTCTCTGCACTTCACACCCTGAAAACAGCCGAGATCTGGCATTTCTATGCTGGAGATCCCGTTCATCTTCTGTTGCTTCATCCTGACGGCCGAGGCCAAAGTATCACGCTGGACCGGGACCATCCTGCCTATGTCGTTCCTGAAGGTGTTTGGCAGGGCTCGGCACCTAACGGTCCCGCTGGCTGGTCATTTGTTGGCACGACCATGGCTCCGGGCTTTATTCCCGAAGACTTTCAACTGGGTGAACGCAAAGCCCTCAGCGAGCGTTATCCTGCCTTCCGCAAGCAGATTACTGCCCTCACCCGTGTGAAAGACCAGACCCAATGAAGATCAGCCTTGGTATTCTGTCGCTTCTATTCGCACCTGGTTTTGCAGCCGCGCAGGTTGTCCACCCAGACCATGTTCCAGCAATTTACCCCGCACCAGGCAGTACCCTGCAGGAATTTATCGGTATCGGATCTGCACTCCCGTCCCATCATCAGAGCATTGCACTCTTCACCCTGACCGCAGGAACCACCTATCCTGAGAGTTACAATCGACGTTCGGAAGAAATCTTCCTGATCCATGAGGGAGAAGGCACCGTCTGGCTTGGAGATCAGATAACTCTTGTCAAAGCAGGCGACATCATTCGCATCAGCCCACATTTGAAGCATAAAATTGCGGCTTCCCCGCATTCGTCCCTCAGTTTTTACGCAATCTCGGCTCCGCCTTTTACCGCCGATGATTACATCCTGACCCCACCGCGGTGATGCCTTCAGCATCAGGCCCATTTCCTTCAAGAAATTTAATATCCCTGAATTCCCTGCAGTATTAAAAGAATGATCTGACTGCTCTTCCTGAAGCAGATGAATGAATCTGCTTCAGACCGCGATGCAGTTTTCCATACAATCTTTAATGTTGCGGTAATCCAGTCTTCATACTCCCGTTTAATGAAAACTGTATTAAGGCACCATGCAGCTGCCAGCCTTATCATCCGATGCACAGTCTTTACCGCGCAAGCATGCTCGCGACCATCGCGTTGATGCCTTGCGGGGCGCTGCTCTGCTGATGATGCTGGCTGACCATGTGCCCGATAATCTCATCAACAGAATCACCATTCGCAATTTCGGTTTTGCCGACGCAGCTGAAATCTTCGTCATGCTGGCAGGATATGCGTCCTATTTGGCATATGGTCGGTTGATCGACCGCGACGGGTGGACCAGCGGTATCCGCCGTATCCTGTCGCGCTGCGCCAAATTGTATATTTATCAGACAGCCATGACGCTGGTATTCGTCTGGACCGTCCGGCACTGGCGCCATTACGAGCCCGTCCCGGAATATATTCTTGAGCCGCAACTCGCCCACGGATACGGCTGGCTATGGCGCATCCTCACCTTCGATGCGCTACCGAGCTACCTCAATATCCTGCCGCTCTATATTGTTCTTCTGGCTCTTTTCCCGCTGATCTACGCTGCCCTCAAGAAAAGCGTCTGGCTGCTGCTTGGCGTCAGTGCAGCCATCTGGGCGATTGCCAATATCGATCCGCGCATCACGGTTCCAAACTGGCTGGACCCGAATGGCTGGTATCTCAATCCGTTCGGCTGGCAGTTTCTGTACATTCTGGGTGTGCTTGGTGCTGTATGGGCGTCAAAGCATAATGGCGACCTGCCAGCCAGAACATGGGCCAAGGTGCTCTGCGGGGGCTACCTGATTGGTGCCTTTATCCTCTGCTTTCCGTATGAATACTGGCACCTGAGCGGGCTGCGCCTGTTTCCGGCCCCACCCAATAATGGGAAATCGACTCTCGCCGTCTGGCGATTGTTCGACATTATGTCGATCTTTTATCTCGTGCAGTCTTCACGTGTTCTACGTCGTTTTTCAGCCGATCGTCTGGGCCAGATCCTGGCCTTGCTTGGCAGAAATTCACTGGAAGTGTTCTCGTTCGGCACAGTGCTGGATTTGCTGGGACGCCTGATCCTTGGAAGTTTTGGAACAGGCCTGGGCCTTCAGATCATTATTAATGTTCTGGGGCTTATTCTGACCTTCGCACTGGCAATCCCGCTGGACCGCTCTCGCCAGAAGGCGAAAGCGGCCCGTGCACGCATGGCTCCTCAAGCCGTAGCAGCACGTCCGGGATAGCTGATCTCAAAGCGCTCACAGTCCATGGGGAAGAGACGGACCTGCACATCCATCCCGCCCTCATGATCAAACCGCTCGACAACTTCACCATGCTGGTAAAGCCAGGCCAGTGCCGCACCATCCTGCAGGGACAGGCTGACTTTCACATCCTGCATGGACTGCGTCAGGTACTGGTCCAGCGTCTCGAACAGATCAGGGATACCATCGCCTGTGATGGCCGAAATCACCACAGCGTTGTCACGCTTCGGCACGGCTTCAACACCGCCGATCAGGTCTGCTTTGTTCAGAACCTCAATTGTTCGCTCCGGCCATTGGGCATCCAGCATGCCGTCCCGCACCATGCCGTCCAGAACATTCAACACGTCAGCACGCTGAGCGGCACTATCCGGATGAGCCACATCACGAACATGCAGAATGACATCTGCCTGCGAGACTTCTTCCAACGTCGCCCGGAAGGCAGCAATCAGTTCTGTCGGCAGATCGCTGATGAATCCCACCGTGTCAGACAGGATAACGTTCCGTCCTGAAGGCAAACGCAGCGCGCGCATCGTAGGGTCCAGCGTCGCGAAGAGCTGGTTTTCAGCATGGACTGCCGCGCCTGTCAGCGCGTTGAAGAGCGTGGACTTACCCGCATTGGTGTATCCCACAAGGGCAACAATCGGGAATGGAACCCGCTTGCGGGCATCCCGATGCAAGCCACGTGTGCGCCGAACCTGCTCCAGCTCTTTTTTGATCCGGCCGATCCGGTCCGCAAGCATTCGCTTATCTGCTTCGATCTGCGTTTCGCCCGGTCCACCAAGGAAGCCAAAGCCGCCGCGCTGACGCTCAAGATGGGTCCACAGACGTACAAGACGAGAGCGCTGATATTCGAGGTGGGCCAGTTCGACCTGCAACACACCCTCTCGGGTGGCGGCACGGGCGCCGAAAATATCAAGGATCAGACCCGTCCGGTCCATAACCTTGCACCCCAGCGCCTTTTCCAGATTGCGCTGCTGCCCCGGAGACAGGCGGGCATCGATAATGACGACATCAACTTGATCCAGCTTCACGGCTTCGGCAAGCTGTTCAACCTGCCCGCTACCCAGCAGCGTTGCCGGGCGACGCGCCCGAAGCAGAATTGCCGCCTGCCGAACGATTACCAGTCCGATGGAGGCCGCAAGACCCACCGCTTCTTCCAGGCGGGCATCTGCAGCCCGGATATCTTCCTGCTGTCCCGATTTCTCCCAAGGGAGAATAACAGCAGCACGCGTGGCAGGCTTCTTGGTATCAAATCCGCTCAAAGTTCATTGTCCGCAAACCGCGGGAGGGCTCCCACGGGCATGATTGTACTGATGGCATGCTTGTAAATGAGTTGAACATGCCCATCCCGGCGCAGCAGCAGCGTGTGGCTGTCAAACTGAGCTACGACCCCCTGAAGCTTCACGCCATTGACGAGAAACACCGTGACGGGTGCCTCGATCTGATGGAGATGCTGGAGGAAAACTTCCTGCACAGCGTCTCTTCCGGCGGAAGTGGATGAAGTTTCTGACGTCACGATAATTTTGACTCGCCGGCCCTGAGGAAAAAAGGAATTGGGATCACTGCCCGTTTATCCCCCGACTGCCGGTGACGTCGAGCGATCTTCCTGTGTGGTAACACCAAGCTGCTTCAGCTTGCGATGCAATGCACTGCGTTCCATGCAAACGAAATTGGCCGTACGGCTGATATTGCCACCAAACCGCATGAGTTGAACCTGTAGATACTGCGTTTCAAACAGATCTCTGGCTTCCCGCAACGGAAGACTCATCACGTCCGCCCCCGAGTTCAGACGCGTCATCGACGGCGCGCCCTGACTGATGGTGGAAGGCAGCATATCTGCACGAATGGGATCACTGCCCGAGCCCGGCATCATGATGAGCAGACGCTCCATCAGGTTGCGCAGTTCACGCACATTGCCGGGCCACTCATAAGCCTGCAACGCCGCAAGCGCATCCACGGAAAGTTCGCGGATCGGCAATCCCGAAGACTGTGCGCAACGCTCCAGAAAGTGCTTGGCCAATCCCGGAATATCTTCACGGCGCTCCCGGAGTGAAGGGATGCGTAGAGGGACCACGGCCAACCGGTAATATAGATCTTCCCGGAAGCGATGCGCCATGATTTCGGACTGAAGATCACGGTTTGTCGTGGCAATAACCCGCACATCAACCTTGAGGCGCGTGTTGCCTCCAATCCGCTCAAAAGTCTGGTCCTGCAAGGCACGAACGATCTTGCCCTGCGTCTCCAGCGGCATATCTGCCACCTCGTCGAGCAACAACGTTCCGCGATGAGCACGTTCCAGAACCCCACGGCGTGCGGGCTGGCCGTCCGTACCATCCAGACCGAACAGCTCTTCTTCAAAACGGTTCGGCGCGAGCGTGGCACAGTTCAGCGCGATGAACGGACCTTCCGCACGACGGGAGCGCGCATGAATCATCCGCGCGGCCACTTCTTTGCCTGAACCGGCTGGGCCGGTAATCAGCACCCGGGAGTTGGTCGGGGCCACGCGTTCGATCTGGGCCCGAACAGCCGAAACGGCAGCCCCTTCCCCCGATAACGTCGTCTCAGGCCCGGCCCGCAGTCGCAGCTCTGCATTTTCGCGCTGCAAACGGGCAGCTTCCAAGGCACGCTGAACCACCAGAAGCAGACGATCTGACTGGAACGGCTTCTCAATGAAGTCGTAGGCACCATGCTTAAGACTGGCGACAGCCGTCTCAATGGTGCCGTGACCCGAAATCATCAGCGTCGGCAGACCTGGCTCTTCAGCCTGCATGACCTTGAGCAGTTCAATCCCGTCCAGCTTGGAACCCTGCAACCAGATGTCCAAAATAGCCAGGGACGGCCTGTGTGCCCTGAAAAGTTCCAAAGCCTGATCGGAGTTCGCGGCCGTGCGGGTCGCATATCCTTCGTCGTTCAGGATACCTTCGATCAGGAACCGGATATCCGGCTCGTCATCGACGATCAGAATCTCATGTTCCATCTGTCACCCTCATGATCCGGTCTTCCTTCTCTCCTGCACCACCCAGCTCCGCCAGAGGCAGAGACAGTGTGACGAGTGTCCCGCGCCGTCCGGATGACGGATCGGGGTCCCGATCGGTGAGCTGAAGCATCCCGGCATGGTCCTCCATGATCTTTTTGACAATCGCAAGGCCAAGACCTGTGCCCTTCGCCTTGTGTGTCACATAAGGCTCGGTCAACCGGTGGCGTTCCCCAGTCGGCAGACCAATCCCGTCATCTTCTATCCCTAGCAGGACATGCCCGTCCCGAATGTGCAAGCCCACCACAATGTGTCCAATTGGCTGCATCAGGGCATCAGACGCGTTTTCCCGCAATTTTCCGCGGTCTGTCATGGTTATGGCATCTGCCGCATTCTGCAGAAGGTTTGTCAGCGCCTGCCCTATGAGTCGCCGATCGCACCGAACAATAGGCCCTGAGGGCGGCAGATCCCGTGTTTCGAACACAATGTCGGGATGAGCGTTTCTTTGCAGCACCAGCGCTTCCCGGCAGATCCGGGAAAAGTCCTCGTTCTGCATCACGGGTTGTGGCATCCGTGCAAAAGCAGAGAACTCATCCACCATCCGGCCGATATCCCCAACCTGCCGGACAATCGTGTCGACAAGCTGCGTATATGTGTCTGGATCGCTCTGAATTTCTTTCAGGAAGCGCCTTTTCAGCCGCTCTGCTGCAAGCTGGATTGGCGTCAGGGGGTTCTTGATTTCATGCGCCACACGTCGGGCCACATCGGCCCAGGCCGCTTTACGCTGCGCTGACTGAAGCGCCGTGATGTCATCGAAGGTTACGACATATCCAGCGACATCCGTGCCGCGGAGTTCGGCCACGATCCGCACCAGAAGTGTTCGTCCGGCACCGGCACCCCCGCCGTCACCAGGCCCTCCCGGACGCTGTGCGCCATCCGTATCCACCTGGATTTCATCAGTATGGACGCGTTCAGGCGCCTGCCTTGCCTTGTCCAGCAAAGCTGAAAATTCCGGAACACTGACAGAGAGCCTCATGCCGATCGCGGGTTGCAAATCCCGCTGGAGCACGACGGAAGCAGCCCTATTCGGCAGTTCGATCACCTGTCCCCGGTCCAAACCAATGACGCCCGCCGACACGCCCGCCAGAACAGTTTCCGTAAATCGCCGACGCTCATTGATCTGATCGTAAGCCTGCATCAGTTCTGACCGCTGACTTTCAAGCTGGTCGGTCATACGATTGAAGGCGCGAGAGAGCCCCACAACCTCATCGTCCTTTTCGCGGCTCGTCTTTGCTGGCACCGGAACACGAACACCCAGATCGCCTTGGGAAATGCGCGTTGCTGCAAGAATGAGAAGGCCTAGCGGGTTTGCAATACGGTTGGCCAGCGCAAGCCCTGTCAACATGCCAACAGCCAACACCAGCAATCCCATCAGGCCGAAGATCACCACAACAGTGACCTGCGTTTTACCCCGATTGGCAATCATGTGCTGGTAATCCTGCACGAGCTCGTTGGTACGCCGCATATGCTCGAGGACATCAGGATCGACAGGTCGGGTAATGACCAGCATAAGCCCCGAATTCCCGCCCAGCGAGACAATGGCGCGCACCATGCGCTGATCAGGGCGGTTGAGAATGGCGACGTCTCCCCCGCGTGCCATCTCCACCACAGACTTGGGCGGTAAAGGCGGCAGGGTATTCATGTCCGTCTTGCCGAGAAGACCACCGACACCCAGGACCTTGTCCGTGAGCGGATCGAAGACCTCCGCATCGGTCAAACCACGCTCGTAAACCTCATCGTCCAGCAGTTCCTGCAGACGGGATGGATTGTGAAACAGGTCTGTCCCATGAGTGAACAGCTCATCGTTCTGAATAAGGATCAGCGTATTAGCGAGGGCAAATGCTTCTGTACGGATATTGTCGTTATGTTCCCGCAGATACCCTGCCGCTACAGAGCGGGCCTCCGTCAGAGCATTACTGACGCGATTGGAAAACCAGATCTCCACGCCGTAATGGAAGAATAGCGCTGCAACGGCTCCCACGACGATGGTCGGTGCAACCGCGACAATTCCAAACAGGGTAATGAGGCGCGCATGAAGCCTTGCACCGGCTAGCCCAAGCCGCCGTTCTGCCATCATGCGCCCGATCTGCACCACCCCTGCTGCCGTAATCAGCATGAGCATGATGAAGTCGAGCAGGAAGATGATGGCCTGCACCTGCGGACGATGCGCCAGTGACATGCCGCCCGCGAGAACGACAAAAGTCGCGAACGCCAGAATCAATGCCATGACGGTTAGAAGAACCACCCCGTTGGCGCTTGTCAGTCGTCTCAGCACACGCCCCGGAGAAAAAGAACTCACTCGTCACTTCCCTTTGGAACCGTAATATCCAGTTCCCTGATTTTCTTGCGTAACGTGTTGCGGTTCAGGCCAAGCATGGCGGCCGCGCGAAGCTGGTTCCCGCCTGTTCTCCGCAGGACCATGGTAATAAGCGGCCGCTCGACTTCCCCCACCACACTGGCATGCAGATCGCCCGCGTCGTTTTCCAGACCCGTCTCAAAATACTCGATCAACGGACGTTCGAGAGCCCGTGCCAGCCCCCGTGGCCGATCATTTTTAGTCCCCGGCAGGCGGCACACCGCACTAATGCGCTCAGGTCCGAGGCGCTGCGACGGCTCGAATGCGGCCAACCAGCGATGCAGACCGCTTTGAAAATTACCCTGCCGCAGCAGAAGGGTCAGGTCGTGCCTGCTGGCGGCAATCACACGCAGATCCGTCTCGGGACGTTCAATCTCCGAGACAAACCGGGCCTGTAACGCAGGGCACAGGCAGTCAATCTCATCGACAAGCAGAGTCCCGCCCTGTGCCTGCTCGAACCAGCCGCTTTCACGCCCTCCGAACAGAGCGTCTTCGCGCAGTGCACAGGGGGTAGCCGTCAGAGCAGCGACCACGAAAGGCTGCTGCGCCCGAACACTATGCGTATGCAGGCGACGCGCCACGTCCTGACGATCGAGCCGGGATGCTCCGTACAGAAACATCGGACGGCATGCTTCATCCGCCAGCAAGGGCTCAGCCTGCATCACCATCCCTGACTAAACCTTTGCCGGTCAGGCTGCTTCACTGCATCCATCACGCGGCATGCTGCCGGCCGGTCCGTTCTCACGGTCCCGGACAACGCCCGCTTCGATGTTCCGGTCATAGAACTCTTCCAGCATGGAGATTGCTTCCGGCGCGTTATCCACACGATTAATGGCGGAGCGGAATGTTGCAGAGCCGGGTAGACCGCCGGAGTACCAGGACACATGCTTGCGCGCCAGACGCAGAGCGGGGCGCTCCCCGAAATGATCCAGCATCATCCTGTAGTGACGCAGGGCAATGGACTTTTCCGTTGCCAGATCCGGGTCCGGAACGTCCTGCCCGGTTTTCAGGGACTGAGCCACCTGCGCCGTGAACCATGGACGGCCATAACAGCCTCGCCCGATCATCACACCATCCGCGCCAGACTGATGAAGTGCCTCACGGGCATCACGGATCGTATTGATGTCGCCATTCACGATCACCGGCAGTCCCACGGCATCCTTCACGGTCTTTACGAAACGCCAGTCTGCGGTTCCGTTATAGAACATCTGACGGGTGCGACCATGAACCGTCACGAGCCGGATTCCGCTCTCTTCCGCAATTTTCGCAAGCCGTGGTGCATTGAGGGAGTCGTGATCCCAGCCCATCCGCATCTTGAGCGTCACGGGAACATTGACGGCCCGTGCCGTAGCCTCAAGAATCTTTCCAGCCTGCACTTCGTCCCGCATCAGGGCAGAACCCGCCATCTGGCCGATCGCGACCTTCTTCACAGGACAGCCGAAATTGATGTCGATAAGGTTTGCACCGCCATCAACCGCAATCTTCGCAGCCTGCGCCATCGCATCCGGATCGCACCCGGCAAGCTGAACCGCATTCGGGCCATTCCCGGCCGAACGCGCCATGCGCATGGTGTTCTCGTTCTCCCGGATCATTGCCCAGGATGCGATCATTTCAGACACGACCAGCCCAGCACCAAGGTCGCGCGCAAGCTGGCGGAACGGCAGATCCGTAACCCCTGAAAGCGGAGCAAGGATCACCGGATCTTCGATCACCACGCCCTGGCCAAGATCAATGGGCGCGAGAACGCGGTTCGGCGGAGCGGAAGAGGAGGAAGCTGTCATGACACTGTTAATTTACCGATGCACTCCCTCAAGCGCAAACGGTCCTTTGCCACGAAACCGTTAATGCCCCTGAAGCGCTATCGCCTTGCATCCCTTTCATACTTTGCAATGCGACGCAGGAGGTTTTCATGCCCCACATCACCGCGAGCGACGGAACACGCATTCATTACGAGGAGCAGGGGCATGGACGCCCCTTGGTCCTGATCCACGGATGGACATTTTCTGGCCGGTTTTTCCATCGCAACGTCGAAGCACTGGCCGAACATGCACGTGTCATCACCATGGATCTGCGCGGACACGGACGCTCTGACAAACCAAAACACGGTTACCGCATCGCAAGATTAGCCGCAGACCTGCGAGACCTGATTGGTGCATTGAACCTCAAGGATGCGACCGTTCTGGGCTGGTCCATCGGGTGCCCCGTGATCTGGTCCTATCTGGAACTGTTCGGACAGGATCGGCTCAGAAGCGCCATTTTCGTTCAACAGACGCCGAAACAGTATTACTCTCCGGAATGGAAGCTGGGTCACGCAACCTGCTACGATCAGGCCGGTCTGGCTTACCTGCAGCAGCAGGTTTTTCTGGATGCTGAAAACTTTGACCGCGGCAATCTGGCGGACTGCCTGAGCCAGGACATTCCAGAAGACGAGAAAGCTTTCCTGCTTCGGGAAATGGCCGCCAGCCCGGACTATGCCCGCGCCGCCATGATGGCCGATCATACCACACAGGACTGGCGGGACGTTTTGCCGCACCTCAACCTGCGATCCCTTATGATGGTCGCGGAGAAAGACAAAATCCTGCCCGCAGGGGGGCCAGCCTGGGTGGCCGATCATATGCCGAACTGTGAAGCCGTTTTCTTCAAGGATAGCGCGCATATGGTCTTCATCGACGAAACCGAAAAATTCAATCGGACCGTTATCGAGTTCCTGAAAGGCTGATTCCGATGTCCCTGCCCTTTCTGTTCGGCATGAACGAAATTACCACACAGCCCTGGTCCTTCGAAGAAGACGTCGCACGCTACAAAGCAGCAGGCGTCCAGGCCATCGAGATCTGCGAAGCGAAGCTGGACCCTGCACGCATCCATGAACAGATGACTCTTGCTGCCAACAGCGGCATGACCATCAGCGCCATTCAGCCTTCTGTCCGTACCTTCTTCGACAGCAGGATGGCCCCTGAACCAGCCGACCCGGCCCGGCGCACAGCACGCCTCAGGAAAAGCCTTGAGACTCTTGCACCCTATGCGCCGGGCACCGTTTTCGTCACCAACACAGGTGCTCCACCCAATGGGAACATGCATCGTGTCATGGATGAGACTGCACGTTATCTGCGAGACTTGTGCCCGCTGGCGGCTGATCTGGGCGTTTCCCTGTCGCTGGAGCCGCTAAATCCCACATCCGTCAATGTTGAGAGCGCAATCTGGACGATAGAGCAGGCGCTGGAGATCATTGATGGTGTTGGCCACCCAGCGATGGGCCTCTGTCTGGATTACTGGAACATCTGGCAGCAAGACGACGTCTGTGGCGCCATTCGGAAAGCTGGCAAGAAAATCAACGTTCTTCAGGTGAGCGACTGGCGGACGCCATATTCTGCCACGGATCGGCTCATTCCCGGCGATGGCGTCATTCCTCTGCATGACATGCTTCACGCTACCTGGGAGGCGGGTTTTCGTGGAGCCTGCACCGTAGAAATTTTCTCCTCAGATGTTCCGGACAGTCTCTATGACGGAGATCTCGAGGCTCTTATCAGTCAATCACGCAAGGGGCTGGAGAATGCCTGGAACAAGGCCTGACATCAGCCAGTCGGGCCAATTTCCAGCCGATGCCGGGTCATACCGGCATCTGTGATCACAAAACGACCGTCTTCGCGCAGGCGAACGAACCCCATGCGCTCCAGGCGCTCAAGGCAGGGCTGATCACGCAGACCTGTCGGCCGCCCTGCATCGCCGCAAAGCAGAAGTCGGTGCAGGGTCGAGCGGCAACATGTTTCTAGATAGGGTTCTTCCCACATTGTTTCGCGTCTATCGCGTCCCCATGCTCCCGCCAACCCCTCTCCCCTCACGTTCTACCCCACCACGTGCACGCTGCTCAGGTTTGCGGTAAGGGAAAGACTCATGATTGATCTTGGAAAACTGGCCACGCCCCTCCTACATCGCTTCGATCCGGAGACGGCGCACGAGCTTGCCATAAACTCCATGGCCCTTGGGCTGGGAGGGTCTGCTCCGAAAGACGTACCGGCACTTGCCACCCGCGCTTTCGGACTTCGCTTTCCGAACCCAATTGGTCTGGCTGCGGGTTTTGACAAAAATGCGCGCGCCGTTCGCCCGTTGGCCAAACTCGGATTCGGCCATGTGGAAGCGGGCACCGTCACACCACGACCGCAGCCCGGGAATCCCCAACCGCGCCTGTTCCGCCTGCCGGAAGACGGCGCAATCATCAATCGCATGGGGTTCAATGGCTGCGGAATTGACCGGTTCTGTCGCAATCTTGCACGCCTGCATCGCCCAATGCCTAATGGCCGCACACGCGGTGCGACAGTGCCTCTGGGCGCGAACATCGGCATTAACAAGATCGGCGCAGAGCCTCTGCGGGATTATCCGGAACTCGTCTCCCGCGTCAGTCCCTATGTGGACTACGTGACGATGAACCTGTCCTCACCCAACACGCCCGGCCTGCGGGACCTTCAGTCCGCCCAGATGCTGACGGACCTGCTGAGTGCCATCAACACGCGCAACCCGGATCGTCTGCCTCTGCTGGTCAAGCTGGCTCCAGACATGGACGACAGCTCCTACGAGCCCATTCTTGAGGCTGCCATTGCGGGCGGGGCACAAGGACTAATCCTGACCAACACGACAATTGCCCGCCCAGCAAGTTTAACGAGCCCATTGGCAGCCGAGACCGGTGGCCTGTCTGGCAGACCTCTGGCATCCCGGTCGCGTGAAGTTCTCAAGGTTGTCTCAAACCTGAACAAGGGCCGCATCGCGCTCATTTCCTGCGGTGGTATCGAAACAGGAGAAGACGTGCTGGACCGTATCCGTATGGGTGCGGACATGGTCCAGATCTACACGTCTTTCGTGCTCCAGGGGCCCGCTCTTCTCAGTCGCCTTAAGACGGAACTTCTGAATGCCATGCGTCGGGAAGGGTTCGAAACCATTGCAGACGCACACGGGACCGCTCTTTCCGTCTGAAGCCTGCGTCTCGTTTCAAAAAACGTTATCAATACCAGCGCCTTTGCCCAGTCTGGCAGAGGCGCTTTCTTTTTGCTCGCCAGCCGAAAAAGACCCCGATCGTCGCCTCTGCAAGGCTTTCCTGAACCTTGTGGCTCTTCGGATCGTTAAAACCCAACATCAAAACCAGGAGTGAAAGCCCCACATGCAAGAGCCCCACCTCACAGGGCCGGAAACCCGCCGGCGAACCCGCTTCACGTGCAGAAGCGCTTTCCTTGCCCTGACGCTCTTGTGTGGCGTACCGATCACAGGCCATGCCGCCCCCGCTGCGGCCCAGCAGGCAGCAGCAGCACCAACAACACCCCAGAAAGCCGTTGTGGACAAGAACGGCGGTCTGGGCTGGACGGCCGTATCGGATACGATCAACCGCCAGCTTGAAGACAGTTCAGCAACGCTGAAACAGATCCTCAATGTTCTTAACCGGACAGATGCCAATCTTGGCAGTACCGAGTTGGACAACCTTTCTGCGCGTGCTCAGCGTGTTCAGCAGAATACGCAGGACGCACTGACGCAGATCCAGAACTACGACGACATTACGGACTCCTATCTTCAAATTCTTGGGCCAAAGGCCGCAGAGAACGAAGACCCGTCTGTCACGGAACAGCGTGCGAGACTGCAGCAGAACTCTCAGGGTGTGAAGTCTGCCCTGATGCGGTCCAAGCTTTACAATCTTCAGGCCAAGCAGCTCAATTCCGCCATCGCCACGCGTCGGACACGCCTGCAAAATGCCGCTCTGTCTGAACGGACAGTATCTCCGCTGGCGCCCAAATTCTGGCATGCCCTCCTGACAGAACGGCCGGAAAACAAGTCGTCGCTCCATGAAGACGGCGTACTGTCAGCATGGATGATGCTCCTGATCGGCACGGCGGGCACATTGGTCCTGATCGGGATTGCTTCCCCCTTCATCCTGCGCCTTCTAAAGCGCGCTGGCGCCAAATTCCGTTCCTCTGCGGAGACTGGCGTAAAGGACGCGCTCGCCAGCAGCATCATCGCCATCACGCTCAATGGCATCCTTTGCGCATTGCTTGGAGGGCTGGCCTGGCTGATCTGGAGTGCTGCCGTACTGGATGCCGATGGCGGTCCGATCGCCGCCATTCTGGGAGAAAGCCTGCCGATCTGCGGCTTTATCATCGGCGCCGGCCTCCCGGTTTTTGGACGGAAAGGTGTTCTGGAGGGCAATCCCAACGAACGCCGTGCCCTGCGTGGCGTGGACTGGATGCTGGCACTCAGCATTCTTGTCCTGAACCTTCTTCGCTCTTTCCGCGCTCAGGATGTCTTCGGCCCTACCCTTCAGACCGTTCTGGAAATGGCGTTTTCTCTGGCGATTGGCATCTGTGCAATCGACACCTTCCGCCGGTTGGGCAAGCAGGACGATACACGCCAGTTCGCACCCACCGCGCTGGGACTGTCTTCCCTGATTTTCGGCATCTCGCTTATCGCTGTGCTGCTGGGATATGTCTCCTTTGCATTCTCCCTGAACGGCTGGCTTCTGTCCTTGGGAACGGGTCTGGCCGTCGTTGTGCTTCTGGGTCTGTGCTGGCGTAGCATTCTGGATCATCTTTTTGATCCAGAGGGCCGCTTTAGTGCACGTCTACACCCGCTTGGACTGTCCTCGCGCCGCCTCACGCAGATCGGTGTTCTGCTGTCCGGCATTGGGAACATCCTGCTGCTGCTGCTGCTTTTCTCGATCGCACAGACTGACGGAAGCTTCAGCATGGGCGATATTGGCAGCCGCCTGCGCCTGCTGTTCGTCGGCAATACCATCCATGGCGTAAAGATCTCGCTTGATACGGTCGTTCTCTGCGTCGTGCTGGTAAGCGTCGCTTACTACATCATTCGCCAGACAAAACACTGGATCAGAGATCGTTTCCTGCCCACCACGCAGCTTGATATCGGTGCCCGGACATCCATTCTGAGCATTTTCACATACTGCTCGTGGATCCTGGTTGGCCTTGGCATTCTGTCCATTGCAGGACTGTCTGTTCAGAACCTCACCTGGGTGGTGAGTGCGCTATCGGTGGGTATCGGTTTCGGCCTTCAGTCCATCGTACAGAACTTCGTCTCCGGCATGATCCTGATGGCAGAACGACCAGTCCGGGTCGGGGATATGGTGGAAATTGCGGGCGCCAAGGGTGACGTTAAGCGCATCAGCATTCGGGCTACGGATATTGGCCTTGGCGACGGTTCAACGCTGATTGTTCCGAACTCTCAGTTCATCACGTCCAGCGTCAAGAACTGTACCTTGTCCGGTTCAACAAGCGCTCTGACATTGAACTTCAAGGTGCCCACCACCACAGATCTGGAAAAAGCCAAATCCCTGCTCATTGAGGTGGCTGCCCAGCGCTCTGAAATTCTGTCCAATCCTGCACCTGTGGTGCGGATCAGTGCGCTCGCAAGCTTTAGCCTCACCATGAGCCTGACTGTCCGGATCCTGTCTGCTCGGGACGCATCCACCATACAGGATGCGATCCTGTTCGATGTTTTCCGTCGGTTCAATGCGGAAAATGTCACACTCACGACTGCCTGATATTTCCAAGCGGCCAGTGGAAAACCTCGCTTTTCCACTAGCCGTCCTTTAAGGTGTTGAGTGTCTGAACCGCAGGGACACAGACCGTGCCGCCATCACATATTTCCGGACACAACAGCTCAGGGCAGCTTTTTCATCTGCCCATTCGTGCGCGAATGCTCGCCGTCACCGAAGCTGCCGCTTATCTGGGACTGTCACTCCGTCGACTAAGACTGCTTTCCATGCTTGGAGCAGGCCCAGAGCGCGGTCATATGCCGAATGGGAAGCCCGCATACCGCCGGGAAGACCTCGAAAACTATCTCGTCCAGCTTTATGGCAAAGCCGATATTTCCGGCACTGAAATGGCTCGTCGTCGGGTCGAATACGCCAATCAGCGTAATTCCACACTTGAGCGACTGCAGACAGACCCCAAGGCTCCTCTTCCCCCACCGGACCCCTTCATGATGATGGCCACGAATGGGGAAGTGTGCCAGCATATGGTGTTCTTCATCCTGAAGGTCATGGCCATTTTTGGCTTTATCCTTCTCTGCATTTCACCCACACCGCTCCTGCGTACCCACTTTAACTGAGTCGAAATCAGCCCTGTATGAAAGTTGCCGTTGTTGCCATCGTCCGCGATGAGGTCTCTGATATCCTCTGGTGGCTCGGCTGGTATGTCAGTCTTGGTGTGGATACCATCATCATCTTCGATGATGGTTCGAAAGATGGAACAGATCGCGTTCTTACAGACGCAGCCTGTGTGCATGATATCCGCCTCTACCGCATCGATAGTGACGGCGGCTCTCATATAGAAAGACAGAAACAGGTCTATCTTGAAGCCTTGGAACACCTCAAAGGCGAGTTTGACTGGGTCGGCTTTCTGGATGCGGATGAGTATGTATTTTTCCCGAGCCACAAGACCATTCATCAGTTCCTGAGCGAGATGGACGATGATGTTGGTGCGGTTGGAATCAACTGGTGCAATTACGGCAGTTCAGGCCATGTCATCAAACCACGTGCTCCGGCCTTTCATGCCTTCACGCATCATTACAAACCTGAGATCTACATAAACCGTCACGTCAAATCCTTTGTCCGCCCCGATCGATGGAGTGGCGAATGGTGCAATGTTCATTATTTCGACGTTGCCCCTTATCGCTACGTCAATGACGCCAGACAGGACATTGAGTGGTCTGACACGCTAGGCATCACGGACCGCATTCCAGAATGGAAAAGCGCGAAAGTCATGCATTACCAGCTCAGAAGCATGGAGCATTACGTAGAGCGCACAAAACGCCGCAAAGACGTTCAGTATGGTATGCAGGCCTTCACAGAGGCAGATTATAACGACCTCTATGATCCAACGCCTCAACGTAAAACAGGCATTATCCGCGAGTGGGCTCGCAATGTCGTTCGCCAAGGCCGCGCACGAATTCTTGATGCTCTTCCGGACACTGAGCGCTTAGCCCCGCTCCCTCCCGCGACACCCACCCTGCATGCATTTACACTGACGCCCCTGGGCGGTGGTCATATCTGCGTCCGTGACACCAAGGCGTCAGTTACCGATCAAGCGTCAACAGCCCCTTTGCTTCTCGCGATAAGAATTGGGGAAGCCACCTCCCGCGTTTTTCTGGCCGCCGTTGGTGCTGATGGCAATCCAGCTCCCGTCAACCTGGACGGCAATCTGCATCTGCTCGATTTTTTGCCTTATGACGTCGTACCCACAACAGAGCCAGGATCTGTGGCCCTGCGCCAGGCAGACTGTAATCTTTTCCTGAGTGCGACCCCGCATGTTCTGGGTGGGCAGGTCACGTCGGATCGGCGCGAGGTCAAGGAATGGGAGCTTTTCCAACTCTGCTCCCTTGAGGACGAAACCGCTGCAAATGCCATTCTAACCGGCCCTACACTCAGCTTCGCAAGACTTGCCCTGTCTCAGCCGGTTTCTCTTGCTGCCATCAGTTTTCTGGCCAAAGAGAATTTGCGACTGACAGTTTCTGTGCTGCCTCTACTAATGGACTTTCTGGATGATACGGAACGTCAGATGCTGGAAGCCAAACTCCCAGCCTGACAGAAGTTCTCAGTCTGGAAAGCCTGACAGCACGACCTTCCCAATTCCCTTCCCGCTTTCCAGAAGTTCATGCGCCAGACGTAGGTTTTCCAGCGTGATAGGACCCAGCATCTGATGCAGCGTGGTTCGGAGTAATCCTGCATCGACCAGCGACGCAATCTGCCCAAGAATTCGCCCCTGCACAGCCATGTCTGGCGTATTGAAGGCTGGACGCGCGAACATATATTCCCAGTGGACGGAAAGCGATTTCCGCTTGAAAGGCATGATATCAAATTCACCCGGATCATCGATCATGGCCAGCGCACCCTGCGGGGCCAGCGCGCGAACAATCGCATCCTTGTGCTGCCCAGTCGCCGTTAGACCGGCCACATACCGTACATGTGGAAGACCAATCCGGGCGAGTTCCTGATCGAGCGGACGACGGTGATCAATGACATGATGCGCCCCCATGGATTTGCACCATTCCACGGTCTCAGGCCGGGATGCAGTTGCAATGACCTTCAGGCCAGTCAGGCGACGCGCGATCTGCGTGAGAATGGACCCGACGCCTCCCGCCCCGCCGACAATCAGAAGCGCATCCGGGCTTTCCATTTGCCCGGCCGTGAGACCCAGACGGTCGAATAGCAGCTCCCAGGCCGTTAAAGCAGTCAGAGGCAGGGCCGCAGCTTCAACATCCGTCAGGCTTTGCGGAGCACATGCAACAAGTCGCTCATCCACTGCCTGAAAGCGGGCATTACTGCCCTGACGAAGATTACTGCCAGCATAGAAGACCCGATCGCCAGCACGAAACCCGCGAACCTGACCACCCGTTGCCACAACCCGGCCCACGGCATCGTAACCCAGAACGCGCGCCTCTCCTTCTGGAGGAGCGGCAGACCGGAGTTTTGTATCCACCGGGTTCACGGAAACAGCCGAAATTTCAACGACAACATCCCGTGGGCCCGGCTCAGGGGTGGGAATATTCAATTCCACGAGCGCATCTGTTTCTTCGATGCGCGTCGCACGGGTGTGTCCGAAGGCTTTCATGACGGGCTCCGCAGGGTACTCAGGAATTGCGATCCATCAGCATGCTTGTCACAGCTGATTTGAAGGGAAGAAGGCGGTTAGCAACGGCCAGACCCAACTTTCTGGCAGCCAGAAATGGCGTCTCATCACGCGTATAAACTGTCGCGATCGCATTGGTTGCAGCAAACAGGGGCGCCGTCGCCATACGATGCGTCCGGGCGAACTTTGACAGTACGCTAGGGGACCCCGCGTCTCCAGGCCCATCGGCGATGGCACGCGCGAGCGTTTCCTGTCCTTTAAGACCCAGATTGAAGCCATGGGCCGTAATGGGATGCATCCCCACGGCAGCATCCCCGATCAAGGCAAAACGCGGCGCATGAAAGCGATGAGCATAGACCGCTTTCAGGGGATAGGAACACCGTGGACTCTCCAGTTCCATGGGGCCCATACGCCCCTGCGTCCGCTCGGTGATCTCGGCGTTGAATGCCTCGGTATCCAGCGTCTTCAGTCGTGCAATCTCATCGTTTTCCAAGGTTAGAACGAGCGAGGACGAAGCCCCTTCACGCCCGTCAGGAGCGATTGGCAAAAGGGCAATTGTCTGTCCCTCGTCAAACCACTGAAGCGCGGTATGAGCATGGCTTTCTGGATGATGCATCCGACAGACCAGAATGCTCCGCCCAAAATCATGAACGATTGCACCGATACCCGCATTGTCGCGCAATCGCGAGAAGCGTCCATCTGCTCCGACCAGAAGATCAGCAGTCAGTTCCGTACCATCTGTCAGTGTTACAGAGGCAGACTGCGCATTATGTCGTGCCGTCTCAATCCCTTCCCCGGCGCGGATTTCGAGGCCCGGTGTCCGCTCTGCCACACGATACAGAGCGCGGCGGATCAGATGATTGGCAACAAGATATCCCAGTGCGTCAGGGCCATCGGCTGGTGCATCAAACAAAAGCGGCGGACTGCCTGCCGCACCTGTTTCAATGCGCGCGGTGTGCATAGGGCAGATGGACGTTGCTGGGATCTCCACCCAGGCTCCCGCATCTTTCAGCCAGTTCGCGGCGTGATGCGTCAGGGCAATTTCTCGCCCGTCAAAAGGTGGATCAGCCAGAACAGATACTGGCGAGCGCTCAATGACACAAACCCTGCGTCCATCCCGGGCAAGAGAAATGCCACAAGCCAGACCAACCGGGCCGCCACCCGCAACAATCACATCATACCGCATTCTGTTCAGCCTGCGTCTGCATCAAATGTAATGGGCTCGCCTTTCCAGACCGCCATATACTCTTCGATGTCCGGGCGCTTGCGCCCCTCGACCGGCTTTTCCGGCGTTCCAACGAACAGGAAGCCTGCAAGACGATGCGGATCTTTCAATCCAAGCGATTCGAGAAGCGCTCGGTCTTCGCAGAAAGGTCCTGTGACCCAAACCCCGCCAAAGCCCTCGGCGTGCAAAGCGTTAAGAACATTCATCGCCCCCGCAGCCACGGACATTTCCTGCTCGATGACCGGGATCTTGCCGTCAGGGACAATATGCATCCCCAGTGCAATAATCATGGGCATATTGGAGAAACGATCCCGGCGCTTTTCCTTCTTGGCAGAGGGGGCATCGGGCTCCTGCCGTTCCATGGCGTCCAGCACTACCTGGGCAAAGGCCTCCCGATGCTTTCCTTTAATGACCGTGTAGCGCCACGGTCGCATCCGGCCATGATCCGGCGCTCGCAAACCTGCAGACAGGATATTGCGTAGCTGCTCGCCCTTGGGGGTCGGCTCAACGAGGTTATCGGTCGAGGCGCGGGAGAGAAGGAAGTCGAGGGAGGAGTGATGATGTGCCATGGTTCAGATATGGCGCGATCAGCCTCATCCGCCAAGGGGGCGACAGAGTCTCGCCCAAACTCTTGAAGACAGGTGACAGTCTTCCCGTTCTGCGGCACTCTAGGGCCCTTCTTTTTCATCCTTTATCTCAGGGACAGCGTGGAAATAACCCTCCCGCTGGTGTAGCAGAACCACCATGACCGAACCCCGTCACGCCCGTCTGCACCGCGCGACAAGCGAAACCGATATCACCCTTGCCCTGTCTCTTGATGGGCAGGGAGGCTCAACCGTGGACAGTGGCATCGGCTTTTTCGACCATATGCTGACGGCACTCGCCAAACATGGCGGCTTCGATCTGGAATTGCTCGCCAAGGGTGATCTGCACATTGATGGGCACCATACGGTCGAAGACGTCGGCATCGTGTTTGGGCAGGCTTTTCGTCAGGCAATCGGGGACAAGCGCGGCATCGAGCGCTTCGGTCATGCACTGGTGCCACTGGACGAAGCTCTGTGCGAAGCCGTGGTGGACATTTCCGGCCGCCCCTATCTGGCGTGGAACGTGGTTTTCCCACGCGAGAAGATCGGCACGATGGATACCGAGCTTTTTGAAGAATTCTTCCGTGCTTTTGCAATGTCTGCGCACATCGCGCTGCATCTGACCTGCAAGGCAGGAACAAACGCCCACCATATTGCAGAAAGCGGCTTCAAAGCGGTGGCTCGGGCCCTACGCGTTGCCGTCTCGATGGACCCCCGTGCGGCGGGCGCCATTCCCTCCACCAAAGGCGTCCTGTGAAGCTTTTCACGCCCTGTACGGACCCCGCCTCATCGCGGCCGCTGGGTTTGCCTGTCATGGTGCAGAACGGCTTTTCCTGGCGTGTCATGTTTTTCGGATGGCTGGGCCTTCTCACTTATGGTGCCTGGATCTCCGGACTTCTTGCCGCGGCCGTGTCCATCCTGCTGCATGTCTTTATTGCTTCACGCTGGGACATTGCGATTATCGTAGGCATTCATGCAGTCCTTGCCACGTTCACGGCAGAAATCCGTCTGTGGGAAATGCGCCTTAATGGCCGCCAGATGGGCCTGCCAATCCCTGCCCCAAGCAAGGACATTGCGCTGATCCGCTGGGCGGACCGGCACACATCACCTGTTAGCCCCCCGGAGTTCCCATGCGCGTCGTCGTAATTGACTATAATGGTGGCAATCTTGCGTCGGCCGCTCAGGCCGCCAAAAAGGCTGCGGCATTGCGTGGACTTGACGCAGACGTCACCATTACGCGCGATGCGGAAGCCATCCTGAATGCCGATCGCCTGATTCTGCCAGGTCAGGGCGCATTTGCCGATTGTGCCGCAGGCCTTGGGCCGGATCTTCGCAATACTCTTGAGACTGCAACGGCTAAAGGCACGCCTTTCCTTGGCATCTGTGTTGGCATGCAACTCATGAGTGAATATGGTCTGGAGCATGGCCGTACCGAGGGACTGGGCTGGATTTCAGGCAATATCCGTCGCATGGGTGAAGCCGCCAACGCGGGTCTGCGCCTGCCCCACATGGGCTGGAACACGCTTGATTTCAAACCGGGCGCACATTTGCTGACGCAGGGTCTGGAGCCCGGAATGCACGGCTACTTTGTTCATTCCTATGCCCTGCATGATGGGCATGAGGACGAACTGGTGGCGACTGCACAGTACGGAAATTCGGTCCCCGCCATTGTTGCGCGCGGCAACCGGTGCGGAACACAGTTTCACGTTGAGAAAAGCCAGACTGTTGGCCTGACCATCATGGGCAACTTCCTGAGGTGGACGTCATGACCGTCGTTTGCGAACGGGTCGTCTCTTCCCTCTCCCCTGATGATATGGAAGCGCTCTGCGAAGCAGCAACCGCAGGCATCCTGGATGGTGGCGGCTTTGGCTGGCTCCAACCTCCCGGTAATCAAGCTCTGGAGCGTTATTTCGAAGGCCTACTGCTGGTGCAGGAGCGCAGCCTGTATGTTCTGCGCGAAGACGGTATCATTTGCGGTGCGGGACAGCTTGTGCGTCCGCCATCCAGCTATGAAGCCCATGCCGCCACAGTCAATCTGACGGGCTTCTTTGTCGCACCCTATGCTCGTGGACGAGGACTAGGGCGTGTCCTGATACAGGCCATGATCCACGGCGCAAAAGCCATGGGTAGCAAGGTTATCAATTGCGACGTGCGTGAAACGCATGCTGCTGCCATCGGGCTGTTCCGGTCGCTCGGTTTTGAGCACTGGGGCACCCATCCCTATTATGCACGGATCGGAGGCCAGACGGTGCGCGGACTTTTCTTCTCCAAACTACTCGCCGGTGAACATGAAGCGGCCCGCTGGCAGTCCAGCATTGCTGCACCGGATGCCGGCGGCGCGCCTGTTTCCTCCGAGACCACCAAAAGCCATCAGGGCCTGATGCTCTACCCCGCCATCGACCTGAAAGACGGCGCCTGCGTTCGGCTTCGCCGCGGCGAGATGGAAGATGCCACTCACTATTCCGACGACCCCGCGGCACAGGCCAAGCTGTTTGAAGAAGCAGGCTGCCGCCATCTGCACGTCGTTGACCTCAATGGTGCTTTCGCTGGCAAATCAACGAATGTTCCAGCCATTGAATCCATCGTGAAAGCGACTGGCCTGCCGGTGCAGCTTGGTGGCGGCATCCGCGATATGGCAGCCATTGAGCGCTGGCTGGAAGCAGGCGTTTCTCGCATCATCCTCGGTTCCGTGGCGGTAAAAGACCCAGAACTGGTCCGACAGGCCGCACGCGCCTTCCCGGGCCAGATTGTTGCTGGGATCGACGCCCGCCAAGGCCGCGTTGCAACAGAAGGCTGGGCAGAAGTTTCGGAACTTGAAGCCAACGATCTGGCACTCCGTATGGAAGATGCAGGCGTTGCCGCCATCATCTTCACGGAAATCACCCGCGACGGGATGCTGGCCGGGCTTGATCTCGAACAGACTGCAGACATGGCGCGCCGCCTCTCCATTCCCGTCATTGCGAGCGGTGGCGTCGGTACCCTCGATCATCTTCGGGACCTGCGCACTATTGCCCGCGATGTACCGGGCATTTCCGGCGCCATCGTCGGCCGGGCGCTGTATGATGGACGTATTTCCCTCAAAGACGCCTTGGACGTACTCGGTTCATGCTGAAACTCCGCGTCATTCCCTGCCTTGACGTCAAGGACGGTCGCGTCGTCAAAGGTGTGAATTTCGTCTCCCTGCGTGATGCAGGCGATCCGGTCGAGCAGGCCAAGCTTTACGACGCCGCCGGTGCTGATGAGCTAACGTTTTTGGACATCACCGCTAGCGTCGAAAACCGCGATACCATTCTGGATGTTGTTCGCCGTACGGCGGAAGCCATCTGCCTTCCCCTGACGGTAGGTGGTGGTGTTCGCACCTGCGAGGGTATGCGGCGCCTGCTTCTGGCTGGCGCTGATAAATGTGCCGTAAATTCGGCCGCGATCACACGCCCGGAACTGATCCGTGAAGCCTCGCAACGCTTTGGTAGCCAGTGCGTGGTCGTGGCGATTGATGCGCGATCGAATGGTCGCGGTGGCTGGGAAGTCTATGCGAAGGGCGGCCGCGAACCCACTGGGCTGGATGCGGTGGAATGGGCCAAAAAGATGCAGGATCTGGGCGCAGGAGAAATCCTGCTCACCAGCATGGACCGTGATGGCACGAAATCCGGTTTCGATCTGGATCTGCTCAGAGCGGTCTGTGGTACAGTGACCATCCCTGTTGTTGCATCTGGCGGCGTTGGCGAATTGCATCACTTTGTTGAAGGCGCGCAGGTTGGCGCGAGTGGTCTTTTAGCTGCCAGCGTCTTCCATTTCGGACAGTTCCGCGTTGGGGACGTCAAACAGGCACTGAATGAGGCCGGCCTTCCGGTCAGACTTGGAGAATAAGGCAATGGCAAAAGCAGCAAAGCCGGAAGAACGCAAAACGACACCGGCCAGAGAGCACGTGCTGGAGCGCCTGTTCGAGACCGTTCAGTCCCGTCGCGGCACAGACCCGACGCTGAGCCATTCAGCCCGTCTGATGGCCCGTGGCCGCAACAAGATCGCCCAGAAATTTGGCGAAGAAGCTGTTGAATGCCTGATTGAAGCCGTCAACGGCAATCGCAAGGAACTCGTCGGGGAGAGCGCTGACGTTCTTTATCACCTCATCGTCATGTGGGTGGACGCAGGCGTCTCCCCTGACGATGTCTGGACTGAGCTGAAGCGTCGCGAAGGCACGAGCGGGATTGCCGAAAAAGCATCGCGCCCCAAGGAAAAGCTTGGTTAAGGGACAAAGCCATGACGTACGACCACAGTAATATCTTTGCGCGCATCCTCCGTAAGGAGATCCCGTCCCGCACGGTTTACGAAGACGACTACGCGCTGGCCTTTCACGACATCGCCCCGCAGGCACCTATCCATGTGCTAGTCATCCCCAAGGGGCCATATGTCTCCATTGCGGACTTCAGTGCGACAGCGTCAGCCGATGAAATTACTGGCTTCTGGAGAGCGGTCGCAAAAGTGGCTGAAGCAGAGGGTCTGACGAAAGACGGTTTTCGCCTTATCAGCAACTCTGGCGCCAATTCAGGCCAAGAAGTTCCTCACTTCCACGTCCACCTTTTTGGCGGCGCGGCACTAGGCCCTTTGCTTTCACAAAAACTGTAAAATAGTACTTGCAAACCCAGAGGGCCTCTTCTATTAACGCCCTCGCTCTGGTCCCATTCGTCTAGAGGCCTAGGACACTGCCCTCTCACGGCGGCAACAGGGGTTCGAATCCCCTATGGGACACCAGTTACCTTGAGTAACTGTTTTTACATGAAAATTCGTTTTTCCGCTTTAGTATGCTAATTGGCATTACGTATCGGAGACTACTTTCATGTATCTGATACACATCCCCATTTGTTAAAATTTTCTGATTAGAATGACCGCACAAGTTCGCGCTTGTGGAAATGGCTTCGTCGTTAGTCAAAGTTGTCTGAGGATATTCGAGAGCGACTACCTCAAAAGACTGTCGGCATCAGGGATGAAATAACTGACCCCCCTGCCCCTCAAACACTTTTATTCAGAACGATCCCGCAGTCAGCCGCCCCTGAGCATACAGACACTGCCATGCGCTCGAAACCCTGCCAACAGGGCTAAAGGAACGGCAGGTTATCAACCACGACGGGACAGTCACATCCTTCTCCATAGCACCGTAGTCCGGGCCCATTCACAGGCCACGGGGACAACGAGGGTGGACTCATTCGGAATGCTTTTGGTCGATCACCCGCGGCTTTACGAGCAAAATCCATGCCCGTGTGACAATCAGGGACGCCCTCGCGACTTTGTACTTACCGCAGGCCCGGTCTCGGACTACAAAGCCACAGGTACCCTGATGAAGTTGCCTGTCCCGCACCCCAAAGCCATGCTGGCCGACCGGGGCTATGGCAGTGACAGCTTCCACCAGGATCTGGACCCTGCCGACTATTCCCTCACGTAACAGCCATAGTGCTCCTCAGCAAACAGAGTGTAAACGCTATCGGGACCGTAACCGCATCGAGCGGATGTTCAACAGACTCAAGCAGACGCGCCGTATCGCAACCTGTTACCACCACACCGGCTTGTCCTTCATGAGTTTCCTCGACCTCGCCGCCGCAAGGCTTCTGATCAGGTCCTTTCTCAACGTGACCTAGTCTTCTGTATCGTGGCCAAATGTTATGTTACCTGACACTTACATTCTTTATCATACAGATAAAAAACTCTTAGATTTTCAATGTTTTCCCAGAGCACACAATTGTGTTCCTGCGAGGTAGAAAGCGCACCAGAAATGTTCGCTATACATTTGAGGGCTCAAAATAGGCAGAGAACTCCTCGTAAACCTGAAAGGCAGTGCGAGAAGAGCACGCCCCTCACTTCAAAGCTCAAACATTACTATGCGTGTCTTGAGAACATCGATATGATCGCATAGATCAACTAGTTCTGTTTTCCGAAAACACGAGGGAATTCAGCACAGAAAACAAGGGTTTCAGGGGAATTCTGCCGAGTGTCATTGAGGCTTTTCAGAAATGATTGGCTGGAACGGCTCACATATATGCCGTTGTCAGTTTTCGTCCCCGTATGGGTCGTCATCTTTTCCCTTGTCTGCATGGACTGCATGCCGATGGCGCCGGTCCCATTTGTGGCACTTTTCCTTGCGGGCCTTATCTTCTGGTCTTTTTTTGAATATATCGGACACCGCTTCCTCTTCCATCTCAACCTTTCTCATGAAATCGGCCAACGGTTCATCTTCCTGATCCATGGCAATCATCATGAAGAGCCTGGAGAGAAGCTCCGCAACATGATGCCCCTCTCAGTTACTCTGCCGCTTGGTGGTTTGCTTTGGGGCTTGGCGCATGTTTTAGGCGGCCATAAGGGCACAACATTTTTTCTGGGCTTTCTCGCTGGCTACATAGCCTACGATCTTGTTCATTATGCCTGCCATCAATATCGCCCAAAACGCGGTATCCTGCGAAAGCTTCGTCGCCATCACCTCATCCATCATTACGCTGCACCGGAAAAGAATTTCGCTGTCAGCAATGATATTTGGGACCGTGTTTTCCACACAAAGACCGGACGTTCTTCCTGAAGCCTATGCGGATCGGACTTGATACCCGTAATACGGGCCGCTCCGGAGGCACGGGTGTTGCAACATACGCCGCAACTTTGGGAGAAGCCTACAGCGATGTAGGCATCAGCCCGGCATGGCTGCACGACGATATGGCTAACCATACTCGTCCTCATAGTTTTCCCAGAAAAATTAAACGTTTTTTCCAGAGTGCCCACTCCACTCATCACGTTCAACCGACTTCTGACGGTTATGTGGGCCATGACCTTTATCGTGCCGCTGAAATAAGAGACCGCACGTTTCACACCCCCATTTCCATAAAAGCAGATACACCGCCGGACCTGATGCACTGGACCTATCCAGTTCCCATGCGATGGCACGGTATTCCTAATGTCGTGACGATCCACGACATTATTCCACTGCTTCATCCAGAATTTAGCGACACGCCGACCAAGCGACTCCATAGACGCCTGAAATTTTGGTGCGACAATGCAGATGCTATCGTCACGGTTTCAGAAGCAGTCAGGCAAGATCTGATCAGCTTCTTCGAATTACCGCCCCAAAAAGTCAGCATGCTTTCCCAATCTGTTTCTTTTGCGACAGACCTCATGGAGGCGTCTCTGACCGTCGAAGCTCCTTGTCCGAAAGATGGATTCCTCTACTTCGGAACGATTGAACGTCGCAAAAACATTGGACGCCTGATCAAGGCACATGGCCGTTCAGGAACGATGCGCCCGTTAATCCTAATCGGAGGTTTAGGGTTTGGAGGAGCCGAAGAACTTCAAGCTCTTGCGCACCACCCGACTCCCGAGCGTGTTCACATCCTTCCCTGGTGCAGTAGACCGGCCTTGGTCCGCGCGATCAGAGAAGCACGATGTGTCACCTTCCCTTCATTGGCGGAAGGGTTCGGCCTGCCCATTTTGGAAGCTATGGCGTTAGGCACGCCAGTTTTAACCAGCTTTGGGCATGCGACAGAGGAAATTGCCGGGACTGCGGCATTTCTGGTGGACAGTACAAGTACAGAAGCGTTGACCGAAGGCCTTACAAAACTCGATTATGACGATGCCCTCTCCCTGGAACTCTCATCGTCAGGCCAGGAACGCGCACAGGCGTTTGCTATCGACCCATACGTGCTGCGCATGAAAAATTTTTATCAACGATTACTGACCGGATGATGCTTTTTGTCGAACGAAAATGTTCGGTAAGATCATGCGCAGATAACTGTCGGTTCCTTAATTTCATCGCAATCAAAATCGAGATCAGGTTTGGCATCCTCACACCTGATTATTTTATCTGCTCCAGTGCCTGAGCCACGCTCTCGTCCCAGGAAAGAGCGGAAAAATTTTCGGTCTGCAAAGTATGTTTCTGTCGGTCCGATCCCAGAGCAGCATAGCGCATGATTGCATCCATCCATGCTGGACCGTCCAGAGGATCGAGATAACGAGCTGCCTCTCCGCCAACTTCTCGCAAAACTGGGATATCGGCACAGAGAGCAGGCACTCCCAGCGACAAGGCTTCTGCAAGCGGCAAACCGAAGCCCTCGACAAAAGAGGGGAACAATAACCCTGAACTGCCCTTCAACAGAGTTTGCACCTCTGTATCAGCCAGAGACTGACACTCAATGACGTGCCCTTTGAGAGCAGGCGCACGATCCAGAAGATCGAGAATATTCTCATTCTCCCAACCACGCTTTCCTACAATTACCATCACAGGCGCTGAAGACGAGTCCCGCTCTACAAGACGGCGCCAGACATTTAGCAAAAGAAGATGGTTCTTACGGGGCTCAATGGTGCCCAAGCAAACAAAATAGGGACGTCCCGCCAGCTGAGTACGCAGTGAGGCATTCAGTTCTGCATGATGTGAAAGCTGGTGAGGAGCATCTACGCCATGAGGAACAGCATAAACAGGAATATTAGCTGACTTTGCAGCCAGATGCCGGCAAACGGATTCCCTCACATAATGCGACGGTACAATAATGGCGTCTGCATAGCGCGCGACCGTTTCAAGGCGGACTTCGTGACGAGCGGGCTCTCTTGGACGGGAATATTCCGGATAGTCTATTGGAATGAGATCGTGAATCATCACGACAAAACGCGCGTCCGTTTGCCTCAGAAAGGCATCCACCACTCTGGGACGCGTCAGATGATGATGGGAAACGTTGAGGTACACCGTTCCAGGCTGCAATGCCCGAGGTCTGCGCCAGAACAGGCCGCGATTAATCACACCGCGCAACGGTGCGGCCGGTCGGCCAGACACGGACTGCCCCCACTGGACTTCCAGCGCCTTTATGAACCGCCTCGCCACTGTGCCGTTAATCATTCCCATCACACCGATGGGATGCATGGCACAAAACCGCGTTTGTTCGGGCGCATGGGACAGCAGATATCGCGCATAGGCCAACTCGACCCGATCAATACCTGTTGGTACATTTGCGCTCGAGCGGGAAAGAAGGCGTGAAATATCCAGCAGAAACGGAGTTATTGCCTTATCTTTCACTCAGGCGCCCCTACTGCGTCCGCTACCTTTTCTGAGAAGCGCAACAGCGGACGGCTCATCCCATGCCAGAATTCATGTCCCTCTTCGGTCGCCCTGGTCTGAAAAAGTTGAGGCGAGTGTCTTTCGAATTTCGCTACGACACCCCGGACAAGCTTAGACATGGCTTCGTCTGAGAAAAAACCACCAGCAACGAGACAGTATTCGACCAGCACACGCCTGAAAGCTGCAAAAAGCTCCATATCCGGCTTTTCTGGTTTCTTCCAGAATGCGTCGAGCGTTCCTTCATATGTAATGCCGGCAATATTGTAGATGGCCTGCCCCAGCGTAATAACTGGAATGCCTTCTGCCAAAGCCAGTGTACCGGTCGTACTATTGATGGTGATGACCCCTTCGGCCCTCTTTACCAGCAATGCAATATCACCGCCTTCGATGAAACCAATGCGTCCGAGCACACCATGCCGACGGCCAGAACACGCAATGATGTGACGCCAATCGCGCAGGCCGTTATCCAGTGGGTGCTGCTTGATGATAAGGCGCATATTTTCTGGAGCATGGGCAGCAAAGGAGGAAATGACGTATTCGATCGCATCCTGCATGCCGTTAAAATCTGAATGAAGACGAACCTGCGCGTCAGCATCCAGTTGCAGAGGAAAGAGCATATAAGGAGCCCTGCAGGCCTCAAGCCGGGCCAGGACTTTCTTTGTACGTTCCGCAACAGCCTTGCGACGGGAAAACCGTCTCAGCCAGCCTACCCCCTCGACCAGAGGGTGCCAGGGGCGATGGTTTGTCCAGTGAGGGAAATACCAACGGAGCAGAAGATCGGCAGTATTGTAAGCAATACCTTCTGCTGCACGCCGCTGAAAAGAGGACGGAACAGGACTATGGGGAACCTGGGGAGGAAGTAATTTTTCTTCCACACGATAGTACTCAGGATCCCGCGGCAAACGTGAGTGACCATTCACACCCCCGAGTTCAAGGGTCACCCAATCGGGCCTGAGATAACCTTCTTCAAAGACATGCATCGGAACCTGAAGGTCTTCACAAACCTTCGCTGCAACCATGTGATGCAGCCGACAATCCCCAAAAATTACGACATCCGTAATTTCACGGCGCACTATGAAGTGACGTAGAAATTCAGGCCAGTCTTCAAGACTTCCACGATAGTCCACGCCACCGGGAAGGCGCCAGAAGAGCTTGTCTCCGCCATTGAAGTTAATTTTGGAAACCTTGTAACCATCCGCCAGCAGAGCCTCTCCAACGCGCTCAAAGAACGGCCCCATCAGTCCCTGCAGAAACAGAAAATGCCGTGTGGTCAGAGGTTTAAGATTTTCCTTGCCGAAGCGGCTATCGCCCGTTGCCTTCATTTCGGCCAGATCCTCATACGCATATACTGTCCGCGCCTACGTAGCCGACCCTGCCAGCGCCGTAAACGCACAGTGAAAGATGTAGTCCAGATTGTTGGATCAGAAAGTCTCTCGACAAGAACTTCAGGTCCACATGGCGTTTGGGTGACCGGATCCAAATAAAGCGGGTAAAGAATAAGCGCTCCAGCCACCAGATCTTCCAGTAGCAGGTTTCGCCCTCTCCTGCCCGTACTGGGGGCAAGATCACATGTCAGCCCCCATCCCGCGTAGAACGGATTTCCATAGGTCGTAACTGCCCGTCCACGCAGCAAGGCTTCGAAACCTGCAAGCGATGTCATGGTGTGAACCTGATCCACCTGCGCAATCAGAGACACCATTGCGCCACCCCGTACAATCTCGTCTGCATATTGCAGGGCAATATCGTCTCTGACGCCGCCTGGGCGATGACCTGCGTCAACATCTGGATGGGGGCGGAAAACAATGTACGCATCAGGCATCCGGTCACGAACGTTACGGAGGAGGGAGAGGTTGTCGCTGACGTCCCCACAGCCCAACTGAATGGACAAATCATTACTGACCTGACCTGGCACCAGAATAACCGTCTTGCCTGCCGGTCGAGCGAGCAAGGAACCAACGTCAGCCGTACTCCCGTATTTGGAGACATTCCGCACGACGAGTGTGTCAATCAAATGGCGGGCACGCTCACGCAGCCTGTCATCAAAAGCCGTTCTCATCAGGATCTTTTCCAGATCGCTGGGTCGGGAAGGATCAAAATAGATACCCGACCGGTCGAGAACGATGGAACAGGGCGGCAAAAGATCACTGCCAAGCCCAACAGACCGCAGAAAGCCATCTTCAACCTGGCATATGCCGATGCCTTGAGCTTTTGCCTTCCGCTCCAGTCCCGACGGAATACGACTGGACCAGGCGGCGATTATTCCTTTCCTGCGCTGGGCTTCTTTTAACGCCCCATACATCGACTTCCGGAAAAAGACCCAATTACGGCCGATATTGAAAAATTCTCGGATACGTTTGCGCTTCCACCACGCCATGCCAAGACAGACCGCCACATCTCTCGTGCGCTCCCATGCCCGGCGGTCGTCAGCCACGACCCTGACGGCTTCGCTGAAATCAATTGAGCGGCCATCGAAGGGACTGTGCCAGGAAACGGACTCTGTCAGCCACGTAAGCGCCATGGCTTCAGAAAATACCGCCTCGCCTTCTGTGGGAGACCATAGCGTTACTGCCCGGCCATAGATTGCTCCCAGCAGCGCAGCATCATCCCGTCCGGCAGCCCAAACCTCTTCAACCTTCGCTACAACGCTGTGGGGATCAACCTTCGACAAAACCTGCCCACCTGCGGCCCTGATCCTGTCAGCGTGATGCAGATGTGGGGACAGAGCTACAACCGTACTCGCCTTTACCCGCGCCGTGACATGGCTCCATAAAGCCCATGCCAGATCCGGATCTGGCGGCAATGAGACAAGGATTTTGCGACCGGAAGACATTACTGCCGGGGGCAGCCAGAACGTTCCACCAATTCGGCCAGACCGAATGTCCTGCAAAAGAGAGTCTGCTGAAAATGTAGGCGTCACACCGGAAAATGAAGAGATGCACCCCAACTCGGAAGCTCGGCTTTCTTTCCTTGGCGGACGCCTGAGCAAGACTGAGTCAGTCGTAGAGCCTGTGCGTGATGGATGAAATCTCATAGATATGCTTTCTAACTGAAAGCCCGCGACATCCGGAAGCCGATTTCGAATTCATGATTTATCTTTTTTCTGCGTCGTTTCTGTGAAGAACTTTCTGCTCTCCCTTCTTTGTACGATCGTATTTTCGATCTTATTTGACAGATTTACTCGACCATCTCGCATTGGCTGGCGTGGATACGCAATCCATACCCTGATTATCTTAATTTTTTATGGTGCGGCACTTGCCCTGACGGGCGGCTTCTGGGTTGCCTGCGTTCTCACTGGAGCAATATTTCTTGCTGTCGTGATCGCTTCGAACATCAAATTTCGAGTGTTAGGTGAGCCATTAGTTTTTTCTGATCTTGCAGTAGCTGCCTCATTCTTGCGCTATCCGCGTTTTTACCTGGCGGCAATTCCCAGCGCCCTGAAGATCATCCTTCTTCCTGCGGTAATGATTGTGATTGGGTGCGTCATAGCCTTCTCGTCCATTACGCCTGCGCCTCACCTTGCAGGATTGGCAGTCTCTTTGGTCGCCCTTTCGGTGGTTGGCGCCAACTGGAAACTTTACTGGCGCTCCAGCTTTATGCCTCGCCCCAATCTTCAGGCAGATATCACACAATACGGCTTACTCTCCGTATTGATAGTCTACACACTAAGATGGCGCGCAACTCCATCCCCTGCTGCAGTGCCTCCGCTCCCGGCACTCAAGCCAGACCAAGACCCTGCTCCCTTTTTAATCATCATACAGTGTGAGTCATTTGCTGATCCCACAGATCTTGTCCCCGGGCATTTTCTTCCCCCTCTCCAAGCACTTGAGCGACTACAGAAAACGTCTGATGAATATGGAAGACTCTCCGTCAGCGGGTTCGGTGCTTATACGATGCGGACGGAGTATGCCGTGCTCTGCGGCCGCAGTGAGAAGGACCTTGGGTTTCGTGCATTTGATCCTTTTTTGACAGCCGAGGATGAAAGAACATTTGGGCTGCCAAATCGACTTGCCGCGCTTTATGAAAAACGGCTTTTTGTCCATCCTCATGATCTACGGTTTTACGGTCGCGACCGTCTGATGCCTGCATTGGGTTTCACGACGCTAGTCGGGCCTGATGATTTCAAGAACGCTGAAAAATCCGGGCCTTACATTAGCGACAAGGCGTTGGGCGACTATCTCCACAACCGCATACTAACAACTGATGAGGCGGAACTGATTTATGTCGTCACCATGGAAAATCATGGCCCTTGGGATGCAGGGCGCCTGGATGCGACAGACCCGCTCGCAGCCTGGAATCACCACGCTCATAATGGTGACGCTTTATTGGAGAGCCTGAACCGTACCCTACAAGAATGTGGCCGTCCCGCACATCTGATCTTTTTTGGTGACCATCGCCCTTCAATCCCCGGATACGTTCACCCTGCCCCAGTACGATCAACACCCTTCATTTCTCTTACCTATAACATCGAAAAGGCAGCAGCCCCCGCAACCGCCTGCACGATAACGCCCGCAGAACTGCATGATGTTATTTTAAAAAAAATGACTAAAAATGAGAAATAAACATGGAGTTTAATAACAAATATTCAGTTATTTTTATTTTTTAACTTCTTAAGTTTTATTGGTATCTACCC
>NZ_JBDOBO010000023.1:0-37317 GCF_047723935.1 Gluconobacter sp. | reverse complement strand
GGAGAAGAAATTCGTATTTGGTCTTCTGCATGTTCTAGTGGAGAGGAGGCGTATTCTGCCGCAATGACGGCAGTTGAGTCGTTGAGTGGCTTGCCTTCAAAAACAATTAAAATTCTTGGTACTGATATCGATAAAGAAATGATCGGGAAGGCGAGGAGCGGAATTTATTGTAAAAATCAGGCTCCCAAAATTCCTTCAGAAAAATTTAACAAATTTTGTGTAAACAATACAGATACGTTCTCTATCTCGGAGAATATCAAAAACTTAATAACCTTTAAAATATTAAATATTACAAGGGATTGGCCATTTCGATCAAAATTTCATGTAATTTTTTGTAGGAATGTTTCAATTTATTTTGACAAACAAACAACAGATCTTCTCTGGAAGAGGTTATCTAGCCGAATTCATCTTAATGGTGAAATTTATATTGGACACTCAGAGCGAATACCAAACTCTCACGAATTAGGCCTTCGGCCCATTGGAACGAATGCGTACAAAAAGGTCTTATGATACGGTTAGATTACAAATCTTCAGACTTTATGTCGTCCCGGCAACCAATTTCAGTTTTGGTTGTAGATGATTCTTTGACAAGTCGAGCGCTCATAACGCTGTCGCTGAAGCAAGACAAACGGGTTCAAGTGGTAGGAACTGCAAGTACACCACTGGAGGCACGAGATCTGATTGTCAGGTTAAAGCCAGATGTATTGACCCTGGATGTTGAGATGCCGGGGATGAACGGTTTGCAGTTTCTCGAAAAGATCATGCGCCTACGTCCGATGCCAGTCGTCATGGTCTCAAGTCTTTTGTCGCCTTATGGAGAAATCACAGAGCGGGCGCGCCAGATGGGTGCTGTAAGGTGCTTCTCCAAAATACCTGTACTGCATGGAGAAGACTCTTTCTCTGGGTTGGCAGACGTTGTGGTTCAGGCGGCATTCTGTAGGCCGGGAGGACATGCAAAGGCTCCTTTAATTGAAGAGGATGCCCAAAACGTCATTGTGGCAATTGGCGCGTCTACAGGGGGGGTTGAAGCGCTTTCTGAAGTGCTGGAAAGTTTCCCGGTTGACTGCCCGCCTACGGTAATTGTGCAGCATATGCCACAGCAGTTTTCGGAGAACTTTTCTCGACGCCTGAATTCAATTTCACGCCCACAGGTTGGTCTAGTTAAGGATTTTTGCCGACTGGAACGTGGGAAAGTTTTGATTGCACCGGGCGGGCCGGCACATACAGAAATTTCTCAGGCCGAAAAAACTGGTTCTTATGTTTGCCGTCTGGTTGCCCAACCCCCGATGAATGGTCATCGACCTTCGGTTGATGCTCTCTTCTTTTCTGTGGCCCAAGCCGCTGGTCCCCAAGCCGTTGGCGTGATTTTGACGGGGATGGAAGCTGACGGCGCTCAAGGGCTATTGGCAATGCGAGAGGCGGGCGCCCGAACGATAGGCCAGGATCAACAGACGTCAGTCATTTACGGTATGCCGAGAGCCGCATTCGAGTGCGGTGCTGTGGAAACGCAACTTCCCTTAAGTGAAATCGGGCCTGCTATTTTGCGGCTAGCTGAGCGGCATGCAATGGAGAATTATCAATGATTTCTGCCTCATCCATGTCTGTTCTTCTTGTGGATGATCAGACATCTATTCGCTCGTTGTTGAGGAATAGTCTTGTTCAATTAGGCTTTGTCAAAGTTTCTGGGGTTCGTAACGGACTGGAGGCTCTTGACCATCTGAAGGCTAATGCAACGCATCTGATTATATCAGACTTCAATATGCCAGATATGGATGGTCTGGAGTTGTTGAAGGCAGTTCGCTCTTCGCCTGCGTTTGGGAAAACGGGGTTCATCATGTTGACGGGCCAAGCGAACAAAGAGTTGGTGCAGCAGGCTATTTCGGCTGGAGTAAATAATTTTCTGGCTAAGCCTTTTACAACGAGTTCGTTAAAATCTCGGATCGAGGCAGTGTTTGGCCCAATCTGTGGAGCTTGACCCCATGGCTCAGGTCGAGCTGGCTGTTTTACTGGAAGGAATGGCAATGCAGTACGCGAAAGCATTCTCAGAATGCAGGAGCCTTGAGGCAATTATGCTTGATGCTTGCTGCCAAAAAGAGGGTACTTCCCTGCAGGGACTGGATGTTCTGATGCAGGAATTGGAGCAAATGAGCGTATTGTGTCATCGCCTTTCAATGCAGTCAGATGTGCAGAGTGTGCAAATTTCTGACCGCGCGATTGAACATTTGACGCTGTCTCACCTTCGCGGATTGCTCAGAGGGCGTCCTATTGCCTCATATGCTCCTGGCGCTGATGTAGAATTATTTTAGTGTCCATTTAGCTTGGTTTACTAGCGTCTCCCGGCTGAGAATGAACCATTGTCCGATGCTTCTGGAGGCCACGGAGAAGTTGTTCCGCGTCTGAGGGGGTAAAGACGAAACCGACGGGACCGTATGCAGGATGTTGAAAGGCCAGTAAGGACCCTTCAGTCAAGGCATCAATCTGTAAGGCCCAGTTCGTTTTATAAACAGGAGCGAAGCGCGCTCCTTCAATCGGCGCTGGCGGACGCTTTTCCAGTAGCGCTGTGCGTGCCATCCCCAAGCTGGTAATCAACTGGTTCAACTGGGCTTCGTCCAGAGAAATGTCACCGGTCAGACCGCTTCCATCCAAAAAGGAGAGAATGATCTTTTGCCCGTCTTCTGAGCGGGTTACCTGCATGCGCGGGTTGTTAGTCATCTCGAGCGCCTCTTTTCAGGGGGTTCCAACGGGAGAATTCTGATGGAATGGACCACTCCATGTCCACCAACCCAAGCGTGTAGCAGTTTGGGTAAGAGCTTCTTCGGCTTCGTGTGCTTTTTGTGGGGTTGGGAAGAGGCCAAAGCAGGTAGCGCCTGATCCGCTCATACGTGAAAGAAGGCAATCTGGCTGATTTTGGATCGCAGTGAGAACGTCAGAAATAACCGGGGCATGAGCAATCGCGGGCGCCTGAAGGTCATTTACTGTTTGCAGTAATAGCTCCACAAGGTCCTGCATTGACGCCCATTGGCTGGGGAGCACCGGTTTTGTACGCTGGACGATACCCCCCATTGCGGCAAAGCTGCGGAAGATATCGGGCGTTGACACACCAACGCCTGGATTAATCAGCAGAATTCCGCCGTTCGGCATGTCTGGTGCTGAGGTCAGAATTTCCCCGATCCCCTCCATGCGTGTCGCTTGCTGACGAACGCAGACGGGAACGTCGGCACCAAGGGGCTCTGCAAGTGCGCAAAGATCGGACTTTGTTGCGTTCCAGACGCGTGACAGGAGGCGCAGGGTACACGCGGCATCCGCTGAGCCACCGCCAATACCTGATGCGACAGGTAGATCCTTTTTCAGCGTCAGCCGGTATGCGTCATCGGAGCCACTTTTTGCCTGAAGCGCACGGGCAGCCTTGAGGACGAGATTGCTGTCGTCAGCTTCAAGGCCTTTGCCAAATCGTCCTTCAATAGACAGAGAAAACCGATCGCACTTTTCTCCCACACTGATCGTGTCGGCTGCACCGGCGAAGACTGCGAGGCTGTCGAGCAGATGATACCCGTCAGGCCGCCGCCCCGTGACATGCAGATAGAGATTGATTTTGGCGTGGGCGGTATCTTGAAGACGGGTCATTTGTTCTGTTCGAATGATTTGAGATGTGGGCCGCCCTGCTGGAGGGCATTCAGAATGAGAGTGCGATCCTGAGGCTGCGGATTGTCATCCAGAGACTGGTTCCATTGATCCTGGGCCTCCGTGTGGCGACCGAGATACCAATAGGCAACGCCCAGATGATAGCCGATTTCGGCATCACTCGAGGCATGCTCTGCAGCTTGAATAAGAATGGGCAGCGCAGTTTTCAGGTCGCCTTTGGCCTTGAGAAGGGCCCAGGCGTAGCTGTCCTGAATAGATGGATCGTTAGGCTGGAGTTCCACCGCGCGCTTAAGCAACTGTAAGGCGTGGTCTTGGTCAATATCGTGTTCGATACTGGCATAACCGACGAAGTTGAGAACTTCTGGCTGGTCAGGGGCGAGTTCCAGCGCATGGTGCATATCTTCCTGCATCATGGCCCAGTCTCCGTTTTCCTGGGCAGCCATGGCGCGACCGAGAAGTATCGGCCAGGCAATCTCCTTTCGAGGAGGGGAGGCCTTGAGAGCTTTCGTATAAAGATCGATCGCCTCGGCATGATGGCCCATTTGATCCTGAACTTCAGCCAGTTGAACCAGAAATTGTGGGTTGCCCGGAAGCAGGGTCAGCGCGCGATGAAGCGCATCGGCCTGAAGTGGAAGATCGTGGGAGCGGCTGGCCAGATTGACTCGCTCTTGGGCAGCCAGTGCTGCCAGAGAGTCCGTGCTGGAAACCGAATTGAGTGTCTCGATGCCCTTCGAGATCTGATTGCCGTCACGGAAGGTGTCGGCAAGGAAAATGCGTGCAACCGTGAGGGTGGGATCAAGATAGAGGGCCTGTTGCAATGCGATGATGGCCGGATCGTGAGGAATGCCTTCCTGCTGAATAACGTCCGTGATCATCAGGGCAAGTTGCAGATTCAGAATTGCCGCACCCTGAGAGGGAGAAAGGGGAGGTCGTTTTTTCAGGTTATGCTGAAGTGGCCCAATGATCATGGAAGCGAGAGGGGAACTCACTCCCAGTGCAGCTACGGCATCAAGTGCCGCCTTATGCTGGCCCTGATTTTCAAGCCAGCCACCATAAATCTGGGCGTAAAGAATCTGGAGTGTCAGCGGATCATCGGGGCTGTTGCCAGTCTTCTGATAGAGAAGTTCAGCCTGATGTTGAGAAGGCAGTCGCTCCGCAATGAGTGCGGCATGGAACTGGTACAGGCGGCGTGTAGGGGCAAAGGTCGCAGCGGCGTTGAGGGTGGAGAGTGCCTGCTCGACATGGCCTTCGTCTGCCTGCGCCCATGCCAGAAGAACTGGCGTTGCAACAGAGACCAGAGGGCCTCGATGGTTGTTGCGGCTCAGGGTCTGGCGCATTTCCGTCCAGGATTTTCGAGTAACTGCGTTCTGGGCAAGGACGAGGGTGGCAATATCGCTGGCTGGAAGCGTTTTGGCGAACGTCACAGCCTCATCTTCATGTCCGGTCATGGCAGCGTAGCGCAGAGCATCTTCGCGCAGCTTCAGATCGCGGGAAGATAACGTCAGGACATGTGAAAGCGCGTTATAGGCAGCGTCGATCTCTCCGCGTTGCATCATGACGCTCGACGCCAGCAGCCATCCGGTCAGGGATTTCCCAGGATCAATGGCGGGCATTGTTTCCGGAGGAGGGGCAGCAAATGCTGAGGGCAGGAGGGTTCCCGCCAGCAGAAGTGCCGAGAGACCCGCGCGAAGCGAGTGCGAAAAAACCGGAATTGATCTGGGCCAGCCGCGCGTGATCTGCATAATGGGTCAATTCTAGACCGCATGTGGTCATACGCCAACCTGAACGGATTTTTCATGACACCCCAGCCTGTTCCGAGCCGGGCAGAACTGCTTGCCGCGCTACAGCTGCAATATGACTGGGGTGTGGACGAGGTTCTTTCGGAAGAGACGATTGACCGCCTTTCGGATGTGCCTCGGAGTCTGCCTGCCCGCATAGAACCCTTGCAAGCTCGGCCCTCGCTTCCAAAGGAATCGCCCGCGCCTGCGTCGCCCGGGCTAGAACAGGCGCGGGATCTGCCTGCCTTGATTCGCGCCAGCGAGACACTTGATGATCTGTTTCTATCACGGACGGCAACGCACCGGCTCAAGCCAGTCTGTGTTGATGACGCTCCCTTCATGCTGATTGGAGAAACACCTGATGCGGATGAAGATCGTTCTGGCGCACTCTTCTCAGGGCGTGCTGGCGACCTTTTAGATCGGATGCTGGCAACCGCAGGGCTGGAACGCTCGGTGCTGTCAATGGCACCGGCAGTTCCATGGCGGCCGCCAGGAGGGCGAGGTGTAACGGATCAGGAGATGCGGTCCTGTCGTCCGTTGCTGTTGAAAACGATCGCCCTGTGTCGGCCACCGTTTCTGGTGACGATGGGAGTGACGCCTCTGCGGCTGCTTCTGGGGGATCAGGCCATGCTGAATCGACTTCGTGGCAAATGGACCGAAATTCGGATTCCCGAGCTGGATGCGCCGGTTGCTCTGTTGCCTATGCGACACCCGTTACAACTCGCTGCCAGCCCTGCTGCACGCCGGAATGCGTGGCAGGATCTTCTGGTTTTGATGGAGCGATTGAGTGCGGAAAATACAGAACTAAATAAGTCCTGATTTAAGCCGGTAAAAAACTTCGCGAAAACGCAAAAAACTACTCGAAAACAGGTGTTTGCCACTGGATTGTTCCAGTGTGTGACGATATCATCGCTTAGTCCGAGGTTCTGTTCTGGTTAACCAAAACTTGCCAGCGTGCCAGAAACCGGGTAGCACCCGGCGGCTATGCGAAGGATTACCCCTTTCATCTCAGGTGGCACGGCGCGAGCGTTGCTTGTGAGTGTGCTGATTCTGACCGGTGGAACTTTCTCCCCGGTGCGTGCTGACGGTGTGCAGACTTTGCCGCCTCAGCCAGACCATGCTGGCGATGAAACAGCGTTTGCAGAAGCCCGTCCCAGCCTCGGTGGGGACGGCATTGTATCGCTGCCACACCCTCTGACGGCCACTATGGCCAGTCGATATCGTCTGATCCTGCAGGCGCAGCGTCGTGGTGACCTGCAAGAAGCCATAGAGCAGACGCGTTTGCTTACGGATCGCGTCCTGCTGGGCGATGTTCTGGCAGATCGCTATCTTGCGCCTGGTGCTCATCCGGGGGCGGACCAGCTCCGTGACTGGTTGAAGAACTATTCAACCCAACCGGACGCCCTTGCAATTCAGGGGCTTCTGGTAAGGACTGCTCCGGCAGGCTCAGTTCAGGTCCAGAATTTTGTGAGGTCTCTGGCGCCTGAAGACCGTCCTGAAACAGTTCACCTGCCCAATAGTTCCCCTGCGGATCCATTGGCGCATGCCTTCACGCGTAATCCTCTTCTGGATCGTACGGTTCAGGAGCGGGTGATGCAGGGTGTGAAGGGCGCAGCCAGTGCACTGCACCTTGTGGATATTACGCCTGGCATGACCCCTGCCTATGCAGGGCAGCTTTACGGAGAAATTTCTCTGGGGCTGCTCTCACAGGGAGATGCTCAGAGCGCGCTGCGTCATGGTTGCGCCGGCTTCGAGCGAGGAGGCCATCAGGTTGGTCTTCCTGCTTATGTCGCTGGTCTGGCTGCCTGGCGTCAGGGACATCTTGATGCGGCATATGAGCTGTTTGAATCGGCGGCGAATGCTCCAGTAACATCGCCCGAGCTTCATGCTGCCGCAGCGTTCTGGGCTGCACGTGCAGAAATTCGTCGGCACGCAATGGCGGCATACGTGTCCTGGCTTCACCGTGCCGCGAACCATCATGAAACATTTTATGGGATGCTCGCCGCTCAGACACTGGAGCTTGGACGTAAAGGCCATGCTCGCCTGCCAGACAGCGTAACGGAAATCACGCTCCGTGATCCTGTTCCGGTTCTAGGGGAAATTGACGTCGAGGCCATCAGTGCGCTCCCACAGGGCCGACAGTTGTTTGCCCTGCTTCAGATTGGCGAGCGTGCACGCGCCGAGGCGCTGATGCGACGGATGTGGACGGACGTGGCGCCTGATAGTGCACGGTCCCGGTCCTTGCAGCTTGTTGCCCAGACTGCCGGATTTGAAGATCTGTCCGAACAACTCGCGTCGCTCATCATGAATGGGGAGAGCCGGCCACAAGCGGCTGGTGCGGATTTGCCGATGCCCCGTCTCAAGCCGAACCATGGTTTCCGGATGAACCCGGCTCTGGTTTATGCCCTCACGCGCGTTGAATCGAATTTCGATGCTGCTGCAACATCCGGGGCGGGTGCGCACGGACTGATGCAGATCCGGCCGATCACGGCAAGCTTCATCACCCTGCATCACCAGACATATGATGCCCATGGGATGGCTGTTATTCCCGTGCCGCCTGACATGGTAAACCGCCTCCACAACCCGTCATCCAATCTGGAGATTGGCCAGCTTTACGTGCTGTATTTGGCCTCTCAGTCGAGCCATACATCTTTGTCGGCGCGGCCTGAGGGCGGGGATCTTGTACGGGTTCTGGCGTCTTACAACGCAGGCCCTGGCGCTATTGCCCGTTGGGAAAGTGCGCAGACGGCCGATCTGCATGATCCGCTGTTCTTTATGGAAACGCTGCCCAACACGGAAACGCGTGACTATGTGCATCGCGCCCTGACGTATACTTGGCTGTATGCACATAAGATGGGGCTCTCTTCGCCGTCTCTGAAAGCGCTGACGCATTCTGAGTGGCCATCATTTGGCGCGGAGCAGGCTCTGGCTCATGAGCAGATGGCGCTGAACTAAGAATAAAAAAACCTCGCATCAGCATTTCGATGCGAGGTCTTTTCAGAAAATTGCCCGGCCTGAGTGCCGGGCTTTTTTATGTTTGAAGCTCAGCTTTTCTGAGTCTGGATGCCCAGATCTTCCATTTCTTCATGAACCGCGGACGCTTTGGCGGAAGAGTAAACCTCCATGGCGGAAGCTCCCTTGGGCTGTTGCAAGCGGATGAAGCAGGTGATGACTGCGGCAAGCAGATACAGTGCTGCGTAGATGTAAACGACGCCCTGCGTGCCGTAGCCGGTAACAAACAGTGTTGCCAGTGCCGGGCCTAGGAAGTTGCTCAGGCCACCGCCAAGGTTCTGCACGGAAACCGCGGCACCTTTGTGATCGGGCGCAATAGCGGGAAAGATCGCTCCCATGGGCACAAATGCATTGAGCGTTAAAGCCAGGAACAAGGCACCGATAATCGCGGTGAACATGTTGCCCGGCATCAGGTGCGGGATGAAATAGAAGGCAAGGCTTGCCATTGCGCAGCCGACAAAGCCGAACCAGCGCATCTGACGCAGCCAGCCGATCCGGTCTCCAATGAGGCCCCAGACCACGTTGGTCACAGGTTGAACCAGGAAGAACGCACCATAGATCCGCAGCCATTGCGGCATGGTGAAGCCAACTTCCGGAGATGTGTAGAACAGCGGCATGATGACCGGAAAGCCGAAGAGAGACAGATTGCAGATGACGCGCGTGATGAGTGCCAATGCAATATCGCGGTTCTCAACAATCAGCGTCAGGCTGCGGCTGATCTCGATCAACTGTTCCTTGACTGACACCTTGGCTGCCAGTGGCTTGGCTTCAGAGGGATCTTCGCGGATGGTCAGGCAAGCCAGTGCGCCGCCAGCCAGAACCCAGGCCAAAGACATCCACAGGGTCGGCATGAATCCGAAAGCGGGGATGGTCCAGCTTGGTAGGAAGGACGCGATGATGCCGTAACCCAGCGTGAACATCGACCAGACCCAGCCGATGGCAGAGGCCAGACGATGGTCCGGGGTTTTCTGGACGATCCAGAAGAAGAACGCATAGAAAAACAGCGGGTATGCAAAGCCGCGCAGACCATAGAACAGCATCATCATCGGGAAGGAGTGCTGTCCGAGGCCGAGCCCGAGGAACGCGACGTGGCACAGCGCCCACCAGATGGTGCCGATCGCCATGATGCGGCGCGCGCCATAAACTTCGGCCAGCACGCCAGACAGCCAGCTCGAAATGGCGGCTGTTGCACCGTAAATGGTGAAGAGCATTCCCGCCTGCTTGGGCGTAAAGCCGATCTGCGTGACGTATTTGGCAAGGAACGCAACTTCGATGCCGTCGCCCGTCATGTACAGGGCAACAGCGATATAACCCCACAGCAGCATCACCGGCATGCCCCAGAGGATGCGGGATTTGGTGATGGCTGATCGATGGGGGGGAGAAAGCTCTGTGGCACTCATGAATGTCATGCCTTCCTGAGGGAAAGGGAGGATGGAGTGTCTTCACACGGTAACGGTGGCAGATCGGTGCTTTCCAGTGGGGCTCGCAATGTGACAAGCCCGGGAGAAGCCAGTCCAAGAAATTGCGCTTCGATACCACTGAACACACCTGCCGAGCGTGATGCCGGAGGCAGGATGTTAAAACGTTTAGCGCTAAAGATAGGCTGTTTTCTAAACATGGCGAGCTCCTTTGACAGCGGGAATATGCGTTCGGGTTGTCGTTCGGAGGCCGGCAGTCCCTTTCTCCTCATGTCCTTCTCGTCGGAGACGTTCTGGCATGAGGGGAACGGGGCAGGCATGCCTGCAGGAAAGCCGTTACCGATAACCGTGTGAGCACGATCGCGGAAACGATAACATGAATCTGTTATATTCAAATAGTATTTGTGTTATTTTTTATGCCAAAAAAGCATGATCTGGTGTGACTATCTCTTTAGAAGAGCTCAACAAGCGCAACGCCTGCAACGATCACTACAAGAAGAATCAGCAAAATCACCGTCAGGCGTTTTTCGATGAACTCACGCACAGGCTCCCCAAAGACTTTGAGAAGGGCGGCTTCCAGGAAAAAACGTGCCCCGCGCGTTGTGATGCTGGCAGCGATGAACGGCAGCAGCGGGAAGTGTGCCGCGCCTGCAGCCAGTGTGACGAATTTGTAGGGGAGAGGTGTGAGGCCCTTCCCTAAAATGATCCATATGCCATATCGGCGGAACAGGTCTTCCAATGCCAGAATGCGCCCGTCTGCATGATAGAAATGGGCGATGGGCATACCGATATGCTTCATCAGGAAAGCGCCGAGCAGCCATCCGATCACGCCACCTATTACGCTGGAAACAGTGCAGACTGTTGCGAGAAACCAGGCCCTGTCCTGTCGCGTCAGGATCATGGGAACGAGCATCAGGTCAACGGGGATCGGGAAGACCGACGCTTCTGCCATGGCGATAATGATAAGCCACCATACGGCTTTGGGTGAGGCAGCAAGGTCGGTGATGCGACGATAGAGGGAATGGATCACGGTCTGGTCCTGTGGAGGAATATCCGGTCTTCCTATCCTTCTCTGTCACTGAATGAAAATTCATTGCTTCGGAAAACAGGGTAAAGGAAGCGCAAAGCTCTTCCTTTTCTGAAAATGGATGCCCTGTGCCCCAACGTTGCTCTCTTCTGGCCCGCCTGTTTCACTGGGGCATGGCTGCTATCATTATCCCGGTCTGGATGATTGGATTCTATGCGGGGCGCCTGTTGCCGCGTGGGGCTTCTCCTTTGAAGGGAGAACTGCTTTCCATTCACAAGGAGATCGCATCGACAGTTGTAATCCTTGTTGTTCTCAGAATGGCCTGGCGCGCAACACATCGGCCGCCAGCATTACCTGACACTATTCCGGAAGAGCAGCGCATTGCGGCGCGCGTGCTTCAGGGATGCCTTTATCTACTGATGCTGACTACGCCTCTTACGGGGTGGCTGATGGCCTCTGCTCACGGTGCGCCAGTCCAGATGCTGTGGACGGTGCACCTGCCGGCGCTCATTCAGAAAACTGCGCTGTTCGCGCCGATCCTGGGTGTCATGCACCAGTTTTCTGCCTGGATTCTTGGTGTTCTGATTGCCGGGCATTGTGTGGCGGCGCTGATGCACCGTTTTTCCCGGCGGGATCAGGTCATGGATATGATGCTCTGAATTAAGAGGCCTCTGCAGATGGGTGCAGAGGCCTTGGACTTTTGCCTTATTGCGGTGAATCAGGCTGCTGAATCGGGAAAGGCTCAGCCTTGAGCGCAGGGCGCGGATGATCCGCCATCTGCTTCTTCAGATACGAAACCGCCGCATCAAGCTGTTGGTCCTGCCCCTTGAAGGTGGCGACCGGCATGTTCTCGATCTCGATATCCGGTGAGACACCCTTGTTCTCGACCAGCCAGTGGCCGTTCATGTCGAAATAGGGGTTTTCGGCTGTCCGGGCATTTCCGTTGTCAATCAGTCGGTCACCGTCCGAAAGCCAGACACCGGCGCCTGCTGTGCGTTCCCCAAGGAGCGGCGCGATGTGGAGAGACTTGATGCCTTGAGAGAAGGTCTCACCGTCCGAGTAGGTCATTTCATCTGAAATCACGATGAGATGGCCCTGGAACGCCTGTTGCATGTCGATGGCCGGAGCGTTGCCATAGCGGCTCCAGAACATCCAGGACCGGCGCATGAGCTGCGTCAGAACCCAACTGTCAATGTTGCCACCATTATTGCCGCGGACGTCAACAATGAGTCCATCCTTGTCGATATTGGCATAGAACTCGCGGGCGAACGCCTCCATGTCATCGCCGACCATGGCTTGCAGATGCAGATAACCAATGCGTCCATGGCTGGCGTGATCCACAAGATCAGCACGGCTGACTTCCCAGTCCCGTGCACGCAAGGACTTCTGCTTGCGCCAGCTTACGGCTGTCACGACTGTTTTGTGTTCTTTGCCATTGCGCAGAAGGGTCAAGAGAACCTGTTTTCCAGCCTGATTGGCCAGAAGCGTAGAGAGGTCGGGCTCGTCGCTTGCGGATTGTCCGTTCACGGCAACAATCAGATCTCCGTCCTGCGCATCAACGCCCGGAGCAGCCAATGGAGACTGCTGATCCGGTAGATCGCGGTCTCCTCTATAGATATGTGTGATGCGGAAGCCTTTTGCTTCGTGGGTAATCTGTGCACCCAGTCCGGCAATCAGGTTCGCAGCCGGATCTTCGAGGCTTTGTGCCGGCCGGAGCTGGGAGTGCATGGCGCCAATTTCAGCAACCATCTGGCCAAGCAGATCATCCAGATCCGCACGGTCTCCAAGTCGCTCCACAAATGGCGCGAAATGGGCTCGAACGGCTTTCCAGTCTACGCCATGCAAATCACGGTCATAATAATGATCACGGTGAAGGCGCCAGGCATCGACAAATTCGTCTGACCATTCCTGAGCAGGGTCGATGCGCAGTCGTAGTCCGTCAAAACTGACCGCCTTTCCTGCAACATCATCAGGCTTCTTGGCCCCGACCGGCAGCAGAAGAACTTCCGGCGCCTGCTTCGCGCGAGGGGCCACGGTCATGATCGTTTTGCCATCTGCCGAGAGGCTGAAATCTTCAACCTTGGGGGAGAAGGTTTCGATCTTGTGCTCGTTATTGTCGATATGGATGGACTTCAGAGGGTTGGCGTCATCGTCCGTACCATCCACGGTGAACAGATAATCGCTGGCGGATGCCAGCCCGTTATAATCCGCAGCAGGGACGGGAACCTGATAGAGACGATCTGCCAATCCGTTCCATTCAAACGCGGGAAGAGGCTTCTTGGGAGCGTCCTTCTTCTCATCTTTCTTGTCGCTCTTTTCCTTGCTGTCATCATGATCCAGCTCGGTTGGGGCCTGGAAAGGAAAGCGTTCTCCGGCCTGGAGTGCGAGGGCATAGATGCCTGTACGATGTGGAAACGCCGGTCCCAGATTGCGGTCTCCCCAGGGAGAACCGTTAGCCAGCGAGAATGTGCGATCAGACAGGAACCACAACCATTTCCCATCTGGGGAGAAGCTTGGGCTATAGGATTCGTAACGATCGCTCGTCACCCACTCCGTCCGTCCTGTTTCCGGAGAATACAGGGCAATCTGACGTCGCAGATTAGAACCGCGCGTGCGCACGAAGGCGAGGGCCTTTCCGTCTGCGGCCCATGAAAGGGAATCGAAAACGTTCGTACCGTCCTGAGTGGCATCATCAACCAGCTTCTCAGCTTTGCTGGAAAGGTTGAGCAACCACAGGCGCCCCAGCAGATCCGTATGCGCGGCGTATTTTCCGTCTGGTGAGATTTCGAGAGCAACAGGTTCGGTTGACGATGGCTGGCTGAGTGCTTCTCCCTTGCCGCTGCCATCTGCTGCAAAACGCCACAGAGCAGATTCTCCACCCGCATCACTGAACGCAATGACGGACTTGCCATCCGGCGTCACCCGGGCAAGGCGCAGGCGGACATTGTCCGGGGTGGGAAGGACGATCAGACGCCGCGGGGATGCTGCTGCCACGACCGTGTGGCCGCGCATCGTGAAGATGGCGGCATCGCCTTTGGGAGAAATGGTCTCCGACGTGGTGAAGCGGGTTGGTCGATCCAGCCAGTATGGTGCGCGAGGTGCATTGTCCGAGACCAAATTAACGGGGATCTGGTGGCTCTCGCCTGAGGTCAGATCAAGCGAAAAGAGGTCTGCTCCTTTGCGGAACACAACATGGTCGCCTGAGAGTGATGCTTCCAGAATGCTGTAATCCGTAAAATGGGTCAGCTGTCGGGCATCTGTCCCGTCTGTGGCGGTACTCCAGAGGTTGTAACGCCCGTTTTCGTCGGAAATGACGATCAGACGATCTCGCCACGGCATGGGGCGAATGAGGTTCGCTGTGCGTGTGCCAATACGTTCGGCCTCGGTTCCGGACTGAAGATCAAACCGCCAGAGTTGCGAGAGTGCTCCTCCACGATAGGCCCGCATATGATCGCCTGTTACCGCAAGCCCGAACCGCACGGCATACAGCCATTTACCGTCCGGGCTAATGGAAGCGTCATTGACGTTGGCAAGCGGATAGATGTGCTTTGCACCCGTTTTTGGGTCCAGAGTTGCGACATTGTAGCTGTAGTAAGGGCCAGTTGCGTCCGGCATGGAGTAAAGGATGCCTGCATGAGCATCCCATCCGGCGATATGAAGTTTCGGCGCGTTTTCAAACGTCATACGTCGGGGCGTGCCGCCAGAACTTGGCATGATGTAGAGCTCTGTCGGCCCATCAAAATTCGCCAGAAATGCGATTTCTTTGCCATCGGGCGAGAGGACAGGTTGTGGGTCAACAGCATTGGCGCCATGAGGCGCGCTGGTCAGGCGCTGGGCCGTGCCTCCCGTCAGGGGCACACTCCAGACTGACTGTTCCGCGCTGAAAAGAACGGTCTGCCCCGTGACTGACGGCTCCCTGAAGTAACCGGGCTCAGCCTGAGCGGTCAGACCGTAGGTGCACCCCAGAAGAGCCGCGCATGAGAGAAGGGAACGTCGGAGGGAAAACCGCATGATGTGAAGGACTTCTTGATATGAACTGTCCTTCGATGATGCTGCGGTTTCATATCGCCGTCGAGACGGCAGGTGCGTTTTGATGCCGAGAAAACAAAAAACGCCAGCCCGGGAGGGGCTGGCGCTTCGTGGTCTGCCGTGAAGAAGCGGATCAGGCTGTCAGAGCCGTGACCTTATCTTCTGTCGCCAGCACGTAGGAACTGTTGGACAGGATCTGCACACCCAGCATGGCAATGCTATGGGAAGCGCGGTTCGGGATCTGGATCTCAGCGTTCCCTGTGGTCCAGCGAGACGCCTTGCCTTCCTGTACGCTCCAGCCAGCAAGCTCGCTTTCCGTCAGGTGAGCAGAAAGCGCAGAGGTGCTGCCAGCATCATAAAGAGCAATATGGCCAACGAGCACGCCAAGCTGACGGCGGTCATCAACGAACGGACCGACAATGTCGGACGGACGGCTGGTGCGGGACATCAGACGTACGGAGTGGACATTCTGCGGAAGCATGAACATGGCGTAGCCATTGGTTTCACGCATCTTGCGAATGACGGTTCCGTCTTCCGTCATGAGGTGCAGGTCTGCATCCTCTGTCAGGACCGTGTCGGCGACAACGGATTCAAGGCCGGCCATGTCTGCGCGCGCTGCGATGTCGCGGAACAGAGGCTCTACCGCTGCACGATCCGTCGTCAGAGGTGCGGCGGCATTGTCGGCCCAGTTCTTGACGTTGCTACCAATGCTGAAGACGTTTCCGTCCTGCTGGAAGCTGCCACGGTTTCCGGTGTCCAGGAAGCTCTCGGTGAGCAGGCCATTTGCCATGATGACCGAGTGATCTGCCGTCTCGATGTGGAAGTAGTCGTATGACGTGATGCTCATGTCGTAATGGATGGAACGACCGTTCACCAGCATACGAGCCGGAACAAACTGCCCATCAAGGAACAGGCAATGCTCCGGGGTTACCAGCAGGTCCGTGTGGGGTACGCCGGATGCGATAGCATCTTTCATGATGCGGACCGGGTATCCCGCTTCGTCAGCAGGAGCGCCAGCATGAACCGTCATGTGACGATGGCCGGCCCATGTGACAGGACGAATTTCCTCACGGCCATTAACATATACGGCCACATTGTCGCCAAACCGCAGCGCCTCGACAGCAACTTCACCTTCCTGGGTGCGGATCAGGGAGCCCGTCAAAAAGCACGTTAGGGTTGAATCGTTGCCGGTGCTTGAAGAGCTGAAATCTGCAGCCTTGTAGTAGTTCCCTTGTGGGTTCTTGGCAGTGTTGAGAGTGCTGAGAGTCTGACCGTTGCTATTTGTGACCTTAACAACGCCGTTTCCTGCATCAACAAGTTTCACAGCGCCATATGAATTCACGAAGGTGATCTTGTCGCCGGGCGCAACATTGCTGAAGCTCACGTTCGTAGCATATGCGTTGACTGTTACGGCACTCCCTGCCTCCGGGGCCCCGAACTCAAACGTCAGCGGGCCGGAAGCACTGTAAGCGTTGGTGTTCGTGAAGGAGCCACCATCTACCTTGATAGTACCAGCAGGTAGGGTGCTGTTATTCATCTTGAAGTTGGTACCAGTGGCGATAACCAGCTTCGCGGCACTGCCGATTGTGAGGCCCTGAACCTCCACATTCTGGTTATTGTCTAGCGTAACGGTACCATGGATGGTGAGACTGTTCACGGCCGTGGTGGGGTGACCAGTAACGATGGTTTCCTGACCATCTGTTCCAATATCACCGCCGCTTTGGGGAATGTTTGACCAGTCTATTGTATTAGACACGATATTTTTTTTCCAATCAAAAAAGGATGCTTGTTTTGCCGTATCAGCGACTTGATGCGCTGAGAGGTCATGACTTATTTGCATCAATAAGTTGGAACAAAACTAACAGTCAATAATGATTTGAAAAATTCTAACAGTATGTAATGGACCGGAGGCGGCACTATGGATCGCCCGTTGAGACTCTTGCGACGCCTCAAGCGAAAAAAACTCAATTAAATAAGGAAATTAACGTATTAAAAATCAGCCAACCGCAGATTTGAGGCCATAGCCTGCTGCGAGTGGGCAAAGTGGCAGCATTGCAAACAGGCATGCTCCCAGAAGGTCGAATCCGGCGCTTGATGATGCACCAAGCTGCCCGGCATAGGACGAAGCCGCACCGAAAATCAGTACCGGCGTTGCGAGAGGCAAAACAAGGAGTGGCAAAAGAACGCCACCACGACGCGCCCCCAACACGATTGAGGCGGCCATGCCACCCATTAGGGAGAGGCACATCGTTCCAAGCATCAGCCCGAACAAGAGAAGCGGAAGTTCGCTTCCTTTTACGCCCAGCATAATGCCAAGCGGGATCGCTGCAACAAGAAGAGGCAGGCCGGTTGTCAGCCAGTGAGCAATCATTTTGGCGAAGGCAACGGCATACGCTGGAAGGCCCGTGAGCATCAGCAGATCCAGAGAGCCATCTTCCAGTTCAGAGCCGAAAAGTCTGTCCAGCGGGAGCAGCGATGCGAGCAGGGCACAGACCCAGATGATGCCCGGCCCCATATGACGCAACAAGTCTGGTGAGGGGCCAAGAGCCAGAGGGAAAAGGCTGCCACACAATATAAAGAAGAGCAGGGATGCGAGCGTATCCGCCCCAAACCGATAGGCAAGTCGCAGGTCGCGGTCGATCAGGGCAAAGAAAGCAGTCATGACAGCCAGAGCGGTTCAGCGTGAGCAAGGGAAGGGAGTTCGTGCGAGCGCGTGTTATCCAGAGGGAGCGGAACATGCGTCGTAACAATCATGGCGCCCCCATTGTCACGGTGTTTGGCCATGATTGCTCCAAGCCGTTCGATGCTCGCCACATCCAGACCAACGGTCGGCTCGTCCAGAAGCCAAAGGGGTGCTCCTGACAGCATGACGCGTGCGAAAGCCGCCCGGCGTTTCTGCCCCGAGGACAGGAGGCGTGCTGGAAGGTCAGTCAGGAATGCCAGATCAAGGGCTTCCAACACGTCTTCCATGCTTCCGCTGCCCAGGCGATCGGCCAAGGCAAGATTTTGCGCCAGCGTCAGGCCAGGCTTGAGAGCATCCTGATGGCCCAGCCAGGCCAGTGCTCCATAGCGCTCAATCGTGCCACCATCAGGCTTGCGAAGGCCTGCGATTGTTCTGAGAAGAGTGGATTTTCCCGCACCATTCGGGCCGGTGAGTATCATGGCATCGCCATGCGCAAGCGAAAGGCTCACATCATCCAGAACCAGCCGGTCTCCACGGAAAACCGTAATATCCCTGACATCCAGAAGCACGGAAGGTGTTGTCGGGTCGGGCGGCTGGGTCGTCATGGGAAGCGTTCTGTCCGGTTCACGGTCTCATCAGCTTAGACCCTCTGAGCGCGGGAACTGCAAGGGGGCGTCTGAAAAGCTGCAATCTGGTGAATTCTCATTCCCGCATGCAGGAAAGGTCTCGATAGCCAGTGCGAGGTCCGTTAAGAGGGCTGAACGGTATAATGATCACACGTCTTGTTAAGGGATGTCTGGAACTGACTGATCTGGTGTTACAGGCGAGCGGGATCGCCAAGTCTTTTGATGGCAACGAAATTCTTCGTGGTCTGTCACTTGATGTTGAACGTGGCGAGCTGATCTCGATTATCGGACCTTCAGGGTGTGGCAAGTCCACGTTCCTGCGGTGCCTCAATTTTCTGGAGCATCCTGACGCCGGAACTGTCCGTATTGAAGATGTGACACTCGCCTGTACGGGCAAAAGTTGGACGCGCGCCAATGAGGCACAGGCCCATCGTTTGCGGGCGCATGTCGGCATGGTCTTTCAGGCTTTCAACCTTTTCCCTCATAGAACCGTCATTGATAACGTCATGATGGCGCCGATGCGCGTGAAAGGTGTCTCACGGGATGAGGCGCAGGCAACAGCCTGTACACTTTTGGAAAAAGTGGGGCTGGCGGGTGTAAAAAACCGCTATCCGGATAGTCTTTCGGGCGGCCAGAAGCAGCGCGCGGCTATTGCCCGTGCGCTCGCCATGAAGCCATCTGTCATGTTGTACGACGAGCCGACATCCGCACTCGACCCGGAACTTTCAGAAGAAGTTCTGTCGGTGATGCGGGATCTGGATGATGATGGGATGACGCAGCTTGTCGTAACACATGACATGCGCTTTGCCCGTGCCGCCTCGGATCGCGTGCTGTACGTGGAGGCTGGTGAAATCGTTGAAAGCGGTGACCCGGACCTGATGTTCGCCAACCCGAAAGAGGGGCGCACACGGCGCTTCCTGCGGACGCTCCTGTGATGAACAAGTTTTTTGCGTGTCTACTGGTGCTGGCTTTCATGCTGGCACCCTCCGTTCATGCCGTAGCAGCTGAAGAGACTGTCGCATCCGCGCCAGACGCTCTGGTCGTGCCGGGGGCTCGGGATAACACCGATCTGCCCTGGGCCTCGGATGGTGAGGCCAATGTGCCTTACGTGTTCCATGATCCCGAGCATGAATCCCGGATGACCGGGTTCGAATACGATCTGGTCAATGCCATCGCTGAGAAAATGCACCGCAAGGCGCGTTTCATTCAGAACGACTGGGATGGCCTGATTCCCGGTCTGTCGCGCGATCTTTACAGCATGGTTGCAGACGGCATTGAAATGACGCCGGAGCACAAGGCGGCGGTCCTGTTCTCCCGTCCTTATTATGTAACAAGCGAGCGGATCATTCTTCGCAAGGAAGAAACTGGTCTCGACACGCTGGAGGCTCTCAAGGGGCATAAGATCGGCACGATCAAGGACACTACAGCCGAGCGAATGCTGCGTCGGCAGGGTGGCTCTACGATCCGGTCTTATGAAGAAGAGACAAATGCCTTTTCAGATCTGCGCAACGGAAGACTGGACGCGATCCTGCTGGATGCGCCCATCGCCCTGTATTACGGCAGCATTTCCGATGACATGAAGCTGGTGGGCGAACCGATCGGCAGCATGGAATATGGCATCGCGTTTGCGCCTGGTAGCCGCGCGTTGCGTGATCAGGTGGACGCCGCCCTCGGAGATCTTATCAAGGACGGGACGCTTCACCAGATTCTGGCACGCTGGAACCTGTGGACTCCGTTGATGGAGAACTACACGGGGGACCATACCCATCCGGATATTGCCCCGGTGGAATGGGACCGGTATCGGGCCGCCATGGCCAGCACCACGGGTGGAAACTGGAAAGTTCTGGTCCACCGGTATGTCGGGTTCCTGCCTCTGATCGGCCAGGCAGCCTTGATGACGCTGGCTGTTTCAGCGCTCGCTATGGTGATCGCGGTCGCCCTGGGCCTGCTTCTTGCGTTGGCGCGGCATTATGGTGGGACGGTCCCTCGGCTTGTGGCGGGGCTATATGTGGAAATTGTTCGCGGTACACCGCTGCTGATTCAGGTTCTTTTCATTTTCTATGGCCTGCCAGCCTTTGGCATCCGGCTGTCTCCCTTTATGGCAGGCGTGTTGTCACTGGGCCTCAATTACGCGGCCTATGAAGCCGAGAATTACCGTGCGGGTTTGTTGTCTGTCCCCCGCGGCCAGATGGAAGCCGCTATCGCCCTGAACATGACGCACTGGCAGGCGCTTCGTCTGGTCGTGGTGCCGCAGGCCTTCCGCACGGTTGTGCCGGTCATGACCAATGACTTTATTTCGTTGCTCAAAGACAGTTCGTTGGTGTCCGTCATTACCTTAACGGAACTCAGTCAGACCTATGTCCGTCTATCGTCCACCTATTACGATTATTTCGGAACGGGACTGATGGTCGGTGCGGCTTATCTTCTGCTTGGGCTACCGTTCGTGAGATTGGCCCGTATGGCAGAACGGCGCATGGGCCGCGGTATGGGCGGAAATATTGGCCACCATTGACTGGGAGGCATGAAAGACGCCTCATTCAATGAATAAAAAAAAGGCTGCCTCTCTGTTGGGAGGCAGCCTTTTTTTGTCAGGACGCTTTGGGCGCTGACGGATCACTCGTGATGGATGGTGTGAGGGTATTAGGGTCAAGCGTCCCGTCAAACCCTTGCCGCAGAACGTCCGCCCATTTCAGCATCCACCGATCCAGATCCGTGATGAAGCGCGAGGAGTCCGGATTGGAATGAACTGTGCCTTTGCCCCAGATGTTAATGGGTGCCAGGAGCTGGCGGGACCCGTGCTCAATTGGGGCAATAAGCGTTTCAACAGTCTCGACCTGAACGCCCTGCGTGCCCTGAAGGGCTGCGTGATACCACCCAACATTGATCATGAGGGGTGGAATGGGAAAGCCGAGTGTTGCCATGCGGTTGAAGGCCGCTGTTATGAACGGGTCCGGGCTGACTGTATTGTTCGCCAGAACTGCGTTCCCCATATAGGTGCACTCTTCCGATGCTCCCGGCTTTCCGCTGATACGTGATGCATAGTTGCGATCATCATGGCACGGCGTTTCCAGCCCATCCGTCACTTCCTGTGGAAGAGTCTGCTGGCTGGCGCGGACAACAATGACTGCCGAGACAACACCACTATCCGTACGCGCCAGAACCTGCTGGGAAATTTCTCCGTGAGGGCCGCTACGCGCTGTCAGGATGGTGTGCCAGTCTCCGGTCGGGAGAGGAACAGTGCGCCCGGCAATCTTCAGGCTGTGGCGGAGGGTGATGCCTGGATCGGGAACACCGACCTGATCCACGCCACCATTGGGGGCATTGCCGCCGGCAGCGTTTTGAGCGCCGCTCGCGCCTGCTGCAGACGCTGGGCTTGCACCAGGGGCATGTCCTGGGAGCCAGGGCATGGCTTTCTTCAAAGCCGGGGTCGGGAAAAACGACGCCATCCCGATCCCGCCGACCATCATGATAAGGCTTGTGCGCCAAAGAGGCGCACGGCGCCAGAGTCGTCCAAATGCTGTCATGGATCAGTGGCTCAGGCGGCCGAGTTGCGCTTCGGTATCCTTGGAAATTTCCGCGACAACGCCCTCATCTCCTGCCGTCAGGCGAACCGTCTTGGCCCCCTGCTGACGGGCGATAATCAGGCTTTCGCTCACCATATCTTCAATGGACCGCACCAGATCACGAGCGCTGGCGCCGGTGCCCAGGTTCTTCTGCTTGACCATGACCTGAAAGAGCAGGGCCGGATCAATACCGCCTGTTTCAACGTGCAGGCCATAGCTTTCGATCATGGCTTCAATTTCCAGAGCGGCCACACGGGCCAGATCCAGACCGCGGAGAGCGCGGAATACAAAGATCCTGTCGAGGCGGTTCAGAACCTCAGGAGCGAAGCCTGCCCGCTTGAGCGCTTCCACCGACTCCGCGCGCATCTTGTCGGGCTCATTCTCCAAACGGTCCGCAATTTCTGTCAGTGCGTCCGTTGCGATGTTGGACGTCAGCATGAAGATGGCGCGGGTTGTGGAGACTTGCTCGCCTGTAGACGCTTCCGTAACGTGACCATCGTTCCATGCAGTGAGGAACTTCTTGAACACGTCCGGATGGGCTTTTTCAATTTCATCCAGCAGCACGACGGCATCTGGCTGATCCTTGAGACCGCCGGTCAGCTTGCCGAAAGTATCTGAGCCGACATAGCCCTTCGGGGAGCCGAAGAGCTGTGTGGCTGCATGGGGGCTGGACATCTGCGTCATATCGAAATGGAGCAGGGGGCGCTCCATCTGGCGGGCAATCTGCTTGGCCAGATAGGTTTTGCCAGTTCCTGGAGGGCCTGCCAGCAGAAAAATACCCACGGGCTTGCCGCGAACCTGAAGAGCGAGGCGGCGGCGGAGCTGCTGGGCAATGTCTTCGCAGACACGGTCCTGCCCGATGACGCGGGCCCGAAGAGATGCGGCAAGCTCCTCCGCATCGATGACGGTTTCGCGCTGTTCGCGGGCCATGAGTTCTTCAAGCGCACCACGATTGGTCAGCCGGCTGAGAACATCCATGATCAGACCTTTCCTCCGGCGCAGTCCACGACGCGCCAGTTTTTCTGCAGAAGTTTCGTATCCCAGACCCATGACGGTCAGGAGGGCGCCGATCCCCGCAAGGGGGAGATAGGCAGGGCGTGCCCAGTTCAGAGCTCTCCAGAAACCATCCAGAGACAGGTGTAGCATGACGGCCACCTGAATGACCGCCAGAATCAGGAAGGCCGCCATCATAACTGGCATGGCCCGGTTGAGCATGGGAACGAGGGACTTGAACACCGGGGTGGCCTTTACTGAACAATCACGCCAAGCACGATACGCTGACTCAGCGCAGTCAGGCTTGGCAGGGCTTCGGGGCCGAGGGCGGTCATGGCACCAATGGTAAGAGCGGGTGCGTGCGGCATTGTGACAGGATCAATCGTAACCTGTGCGGCTTCGGCAATCGGCAGAATGAGCCGCTGGAATTTTCCTGTCAAAACAACGCGCTGGGTCAATCCGGATACTGTGACATCAACGGTCTGTCCTGTCACGCCTGCCGCATCCAGAACCGGCATTTCCACAAGGCGCATATCGCCACGCTGCACGGCCGCTAAAATCTGGCTTCGCTGTTGGGCATTGAAGCTGGTAGCAGCAAGCGCTTTAGGGGCATTCTGTGCGGAGAGCATGGAAAGCTGAACCGCCGCCTGAAGCGCCGGTGCCGTGCCAACGGCAGCATTGTCCGGCGGAGGAGCAGGAACTGCCGCCTTGGGCGTTGTGGCATGAGTGTAGAAAAATGCCCCGGCCCCAATGGTGACCACGGCCAGAAGACTACCTCCCGCCCAGAGAGGTCGGCTCCGGGGAGCATCCTGCTGCGGAAGGAGATGCGGTTTAGGCTCGGGTTCGGCTGTCATCAGGGCCTCATCTCACCCTGACTACCCGTTCAAGGCAAGCATTCTCCGCACTGATAAATGTAAACAAATCTTTCGATATGCTTATGGGGCTGTATCCCTGTCGTTCTACTTGCATTGCGAGGGTGGAGGGCCTAGATAGAGGTCATTCCATTCATCTTCCGCTTCTTTTCGGGGGGTGGCCCTGACGGGCCGCCTTTTTTGTCTTGCCTCAACAGAACACATCTTCCGGTCTCGAACTGCCTCATCTGACGGGCCTTGAAGCCCGCATTGCGGAGCGGATCGTGCCGACGCTGGCGGACCTGGGCTATGAGCTCGTCCGTCTTTCCGTTCTCGGGCGCGACACCCCGACCATTCAGATCATGGCGGACCGTGCAAACGGCTCCCTGATCTCCGTGGAGGACTGCGAGCAGATCAGTCATGCCGTCGGTGCCATCCTTGACGTGGATGACCCGATTCCAGGCGCATGGATGCTCGAAGTATCATCAGCTGGAATCGACCGCCCTTTGACCCGTGCAAAGGACTGGGAACGATTCGCCGGACATCTGGCCAAGGCTGAGCTTGATGTTCCGCTCAATGGCCGTCGTCGTTTCTCTGGAACGGTGATGGGCACGCGGGATGGCAAGGGCGTGATTCGTCTGGACGACGGGACTGAAGCGGAGCTGCCATTGGCGGAAGTTCGCAAAGCCCGTCTGATCCTGACGGATGCCCTGATTGAGGCAAGTGCTGCCCTTTCGGGTGTCACACCTGAAGCGGAGAGTGACGGCGAGGCGCCTCGCGTTCCGAAACTGAATCCGAAGAAGCCGGGGAAGAAGAAACAATGACCCGTCTCATGCTGGCTGGAGGTCCGATCTGATGGACACATCTGTTATCCGCCCTGAACTGCTGCTGGTCGCAGACGCAGTCTCGCGCGAGAAGAACATCGACCGCGAAGAAGTGCTGGAAGCGATGGAGCAGGCCATTCAGAAGGCTGGCCGCGCCAAGTATGGTCACGAGAAGGACATTCGCGCGACCATAGACCGCAAGACGGGCGAAGTTCGTCTCAGCCGCTGGACGGAAGCTGTCGAGCAGGTGGAGAATGAGGACACGCAGATCCCCATTCACATTGCTCGTAAGTTCCAGCCGGAAATTCAGATTGGCGAACATCTCGTTGATCCACTGCCGCCCATCGACTTTGGTCGTATTGCAGCGCAGACGGCCAAGCAGGTTATTGTGCAGCGCGTGCGTGAATATGAACGCAAGCGTCAGTTCAATGAATTCAAGGATCGCGTAGGCGAGATCGTCAACGGTACCGTCAAGCGGACCGAGTACGGCAACATGATGGTTGAAATCGGCAATGCCGAAGGCCTTCTGCGTCGTGACGAGCTGATCCCCCGCGAGTCTTTCCGAAATTCGGACCGCATTCGCGCGTATATCTATGATGTACGTGACGAGCCGCGCGGCCCGCAGATCTTCCTGTCACGAACGCATCCGGCATTCCTTGCCAAGCTGTTCGCCCAGGAAGTACCGGAAATTTACGACGGTATCATCGAGATCAAGGCTGTTGCCCGTGATCCGGGGTCCCGCGCCAAAATGGCTGTCATTTCCCGTGACGCGGCGATTGATCCGGTCGGTGCGTGCGTTGGTATGCGTGGCTCGCGTGTTCAGGCCGTTGTGGCTGAGTTGCAGGGCGAGAAGATCGACATCATTCCCTGGAGCCCGCAGGCTGCAACATTCGTTGTGAATGCGCTGGCACCTGCTGAAGTCACCAAGGTGGTGATGGACGAGGAAGCAGGGCGTGTTGAGGTCGTGGTGCCGGATGAGCAGCTTTCGCTCGCGATCGGTCGCCGCGGACAGAACGTGCGTCTGGCCAGCCAGCTGACCCGCTGGGACATCGATATTCTGACGGAGGCCGAGGAATCGGAGCGTCGTCAGGAAGAGTTCCGCAAGCGGACTGGCCTGTTTGTTGACTCGCTGGATGTGGACGATGTGATTGCCAGCCTTCTGGTTACAGAGGGCTTCCACTCCATCGAAGAACTGGCTTATACGGAGCCGGGCGAACTGCATGACATCGAAGGCTTCGATGAGAGTGTTGCTGAAGAGCTGATGCTGCGTGCAAACGAGTATCTGGCTGGCAAGGAACACGAGCTGGACGACAAGCGCAAAGAGCTTGGCGTGACGGACGATGTTGTCGATCTCGGAGTCTTCACGAACCAGATGCTGGTGACGCTTGGTGAGAAGGGTGTGAAAACGCTCGACGATCTGGCGGATCTGGCAGGTGATGAACTCGTGGACATTCTTGGCGCAGACGCCATGGATGAAGATGCCGCGAATGAAGTCATCATGGCAGCCCGTGCCCACTGGTTTGAGGGTGACGAATCGGCTGAAGCCGAAAAGAAGGACGGGGAGTCGACCGACGTCTGATATTTCTGATATTGATAATGGTCCCATTCGCGGTGCTTTAGGGCGTCGCGGTTCAGAGCGCCGCTGCCTCGTGACCCGAGAGCAGAGGCCGCCTGAAAGCATGATCCGTTTCGTGGTCAGCCCGGATAATCGGGTTGTGCCAGATCTGGCCGCAAAGCTGCCAGGTCGGGGAATGTGGTTGAGTGCCAGCCGGGATGTGTTAGATAGCCCCCGCACCCGACAGGCTTTTGCACGTGCTGCAAAGGCCCAGGTGTCTGTACCGGACTGTCTGGCGGATCTCGTCGAGGCGGCACTGGGACAGAGGATGTTGGACGCTGTCAGTCTGGCCCGAAGAGCGGGACAGGTTGTCTGCGGGTTTCAGAAATGCCGGGAGTGGCTCATTTCCGGTAGGGCAGGGGTGGTGATCCGTTCCGAAGGTGCAAGCCTGGACGAGTTCTCCAGACTGGTGTCGGGCCGGCGATCTCTGCCGGTGGTGACAGTTCCCGATCGCGTCCTGGCTTCGGCGTTCGGCCGGGACCGGGCGGTCTATGCGGTGATGGCGCCGGGTGCGCTGGCACAGCGCCTGATCGCCGAACATGAGAGATTTTCGGGAGTGGCAGGACGTCCGCTCCCAGACCCCGAAGGGGTCAGTAAGGAACAGGCGGAACTATGAGCGACGGCAACGAGCGCAACCAGGACGGAACACAGACCCCATCACAGGGCGGCGAACAGAACAAGACTGGCCGCCTGTCCCTACGCCCCGCAGGACGTCAGGAGGTCGGTCGTACAGTCGACGCTGGCTCCGTGCGTCAAAGCTTCAGCCACGGCCGCTCAAAGGTCGTGCAGGTTGAAGTTCGCAAGCCCAAGCGCGCAGCGTCCGGCCCGGGTGGCTCTGCTGCTGGCGGTGCACGTGGTGGTCGTGGTGCTGGTGCTGGCGGTCGCGCCCTGACGGCTGCGGAGCTTGCAACGCGTCAGCGCGTTCTGGAAGCACAGCGTAAAGCTGCGGTTGAAGAGGCTGCACGCCGCGAAGCCGAAAAGATCCAGATCATGTCGGCTGCAGAAGCAGCCCGTCGTGCCGAGGAAGAACAGCGTCTTGCCGCAGAGGCGAGAGAGGCTGAAGAAGCTGCACGCATCGAGCGTGATCGTCAGGCAATCAAAACCGCAGAAGACGCGCGCATCTTCGCTGAAGAAGAAGCCCAGCGCGCTGCGCGTCAGGCAGAACGTGAAGCTGAAGAAGCCCAGCGTGCTGCTCCGCTTGACCCGCGTACGCATTCAACGGGCGGCGTGCAGCTAGCAGCCCCCGTGCAGCGTCTGCGTCCTCTTGCAGAGCGCGCAATCATGCCGGAGCGTCCGGTTCAGACCGCACGTCCTGCGGCTGCAGCTCCTGCACAGCCCCGTGGTGGTGAGACGCTTCATCTGCGTTCTCCCGCAGCCGCGGCGGGTGGCGAAGAAGAGCGTCGTGCTCCTGCTCGCCGCAGTGGTGGTGCACCCAGTGGTCCGGCCCAGCGTCGTTCCACGCAACCTTCCCCACGTAAGAGCCCGGGCGGCAATGACCGTCGTAGCGGTCGCATTGACGTGCGTGCAGCGATTGAAGGCGATGACGGCAAAACCCGTTCGCTGGCTTCAGTTCGCCGTCAGCGCGATCGTGAGCGTCGCCAGGCTGAGCTTGAACGTCTTCGTTCTGATCAGGTGCGCGTTGTGCGTGACGTAATTGTTCCGGAAACCATCACGGTAGCCGAGCTGGCCAACCGTATGGCGTCCCGCCAGGGTGATGTCATCAAGTCGCTCATGAAAATGGGCGTCATGGCGACGGCAACCCAGAGCATCGACGGCGATACTGCTGAGCTGATTGTCGAAGAGTTCGGCCATCGTGTGAAGCGCGTTGCTGAAAGCGATGTGGAAATCGGCATCAAGGGTGTTGAAGATCGCCCAGAAGATCTGGCGCCGCGTGCTCCGGTCGTGACCGTCATGGGGCATGTCGATCACGGTAAGACGTCTCTTCTCGATGCACTCCGCTCTGCTGATGTGGCTGGTGCAGAAGCCGGCGGTATCACGCAGCACATCGGTGCGTATCAGGTCACAGCACCTTCTGGGAAGAAGATCACCTTCATCGATACACCGGGCCATGAGGCGTTTACGTCCATGCGTGCTCGTGGTGCATCCGTGACGGACGTGGTCGTTCTGGTGGTTGCGGCCGATGACGGTGTCATGCCGCAGACGATCGAAGCCATTAAGCATGCCAAGGCTTCGAATGCCCCGATCATTGTCGCCATCAACAAGATGGACAAGCCGGGCGCCAACCCAACCCGTGTCCGTCAGGAACTTCTAAGCCATGAAATCGTGGTCGAAGATATGGGCGGTGATACGCAGGATGTCGAAGTCTCGGCACTGAAGCGTACGGGGCTGGACAAGCTGGAAGAAGCTATTCTGCTTCAGGCTGAAATGCTTGATCTGAGAGCTAACCCGGATCGTATGGCCGAAGGTACGGTCATCGAAAGCCGCCTTGATCGCGGACGTGGCCCAGTGGCTTCCGTTCTGGTTCAGAAGGGCACACTGCGTCGCGGCGATATTGTTGTCGCTGGTGCAGAGTGGGGACGTGTTCGTGCGGTTCTCGATGATCGTGGTCGTCAGCTCAAGGACGCTGGCCCATCCATGCCTGTCGAGATTCTCGGCATCGCGGGTGTTCCGGGTGCAGGTGAGCCGTTCGTTGTTGTTGAAAACGACGTCCGCGCTCGTGAGATCAGCGAATTCCGTCAGCGTACCATCAAGGAAAAGCAGGCTGCGACGCAGGTTGCTGCCCGTGGCACACTCGACCAGATGCTGGCTCGTATTCAGGCCGGTGATCAGAAGGAAGTTGCCCTTCTTATCAAGGCGGACGTTCAGGGTTCTGCGGAAGCAATCTCCACGACCGTCCAGAAGCTTGCTCATGAGGAAGTTGCAATTCGCGTCCTGAACGCCAGCGTCGGTCAGATCACGGAAAGCGATATCCAGTTCGCCAAGGCTTCTGATGCCATCATCGTGGCGTTCAACGTTCGTGCGACAACGCAGGCTCGTGAACTGGCGCAGCGTGAGGGCGTGGATATCCGCTACTACTCCATCATCTACCAGGTGGCGGACGACGTAGAGCAGCTCGTGAAGGGCAAGGTTGCGCCCAAGCATCGCGAGAAGTTCCTGGGCTATGCGGAGATCCGTCAGGTCTTCAACATCACGAAGACTGGCAAGGTCGCTGGTTGCTACGTCACCGAAGGCCTCGTCAAGCGTGGTTGTGGCGTGCGTCTGCTGCGTGAGAACGTGGTCATCCATCAGGGTGAACTCAGCCAGCTCAAGCGCTTCAAGGACGATGTCAAGGAAGTGGCTCGTGGGTATGAGTGCGGTCTTTCCTTCGCAGGTTACAATGATCTGCGCGAAGGCGATGTCGTCGAGTGCTATGAGATGGAAGTGATCCCGGCTTGAGCTCACGTTCCAGAAATGACCTGAAAGGCCCGGCAGGCGTTGTTGCCCAAGGGCCAAGCACGCGTCAGCTTCGGGTGGCAGAAGAGGTTCGCCGGACTCTGGCGGACATCTTCGCCCGCACGGAGTTTCGTGATCCTGACCTGCTCGATGTTCGCATTACGGTTACGGAAGTGCGGGTTTCTCCAGACTTTGGTCACGCGACAGTGTTCGTGACCCGACTGGGCCGAAGCGATGTGGAAGAAGTTCTTCCTGCTTTAAAGCGGGTTTCTCCCTTCCTTCGCTCCGGATTGGCCAAGGTGCTTCGACTGCGAAGTGTTCCGGAAATTCATTTCCAGCCAGATACGGCGCTGGATAATGCGATGGAACTGGATCAGCTCTTTCGTTCACCGGAAGTTAGCCGAGATCTGGAAGACTGATTTTGCACAACACCTCTGGCCTCCGGGTCAGGGGTGTTTTTGCATTTACAGGTCAGACTGGTCTATCAGCGCCCGATCATGAGTGAGGGATGCTGGACCAGTGGCAAGAAAACGCGGACGCGAGATTGACGGATGGCTGATTCTCGACAAGCCGCTTGGCCCAACGTCTACGGACATGGTCAATAAACTGCGTTGGGAATTTGACGCGAAAAAAGCAGGCCATGGCGGCACGCTTGATCCCTTGGCCTCAGGCGTCCTACCGATCGCATTTGGCAAGGCTACGCGAACGATCCCTTATATTATGGATGCGACAAAGCGTTACCGCTTTACGCTCTCTTTGGGGGAAAGCCGCACAACCGATGATCGCGAGGGAGAAGTTCTTGCGACGTCGGTTCATCGTCCAACAGATGATGATCTACGCGCCTGTCTTCCCGCTCTGACGGGCGATGTGATGCAGATTCCTCCCGTGTTCTCTGCGCTGAGAGTTGGTGGAAAGCGTGCTTACGATCTTGCGCGCTCTGGCCGTCCACCGGAGCTTCCGCCCCGTCCGGCACGGATAGATTCGATCACACTGGTAGAACGACCGGATGTGGATACTGCAGTTTTTGAAGTGCAGTCCGGCAAGGGCGTTTATATGCGGTCTCTGGCGCGAGACATCGCTCTTGCCTGCGGAACTGTTGGCCATATTTCTGTCCTGCGGCGAACGAAATGCGGGCCGTTCGATCTGTCCCATGCCATGATGATTGACGAGATAGCACTGGACAAATCGACTCAAACTGTGGACAACGCCGATGCTCTTCCGGCTCCTCTGCTGGATGTGGCGACCGCGCTGGTCGACATCCCGGCGCTGGCCGTTACCGAAGCGGAGGGAAGAATATTGATCTGGGGCCAGTCTCTTGACCCCTCGGATCTCACATATTCTCTGCCGGCCGTGTCACAGGAGGGAGACCATCTGTGGCGTGCGATGATCGGAGAGCACGTGATTGGCTTGTGTCAGATCCGCGATGGACGGCTCAGGGCAGCACGGATGCTGGAAAACCACGAGTTTTTTGGAGAACACGATGTCGATTACTGCAGAACGCCGCACGGCTCTGATCGCTGAATACCGCCAGAACGAGACCGATACGGGATCGCCGGAAGTTCAGGTTGCGATCCTGACCGAGCGGATTGTTAACCTGACCGAGCACCTGAAGACCCACAAGAAGGACTTCCACTCCCGTCGTGGTCTTCTGATGATGGTCGGTCAGCGTCGTAGCATGCTGGACTATCTGAAGCGCAAGGATCAGGCTCGTTACCAGAGCGTGATCGAGCGTCTCGGCCTGCGTCGCTGATACGTCGTCCGGGGGCTTGCTCCCGGACACCCCTGCCATCGGTCTTTCCGGGGGTGGGGTGCGCGACCGGCGTTTCAGGCCACATGGTGTCGTTGCGGGAATTGTCCCGCTACCACCGCCATGCCGTCCGAAACGCTGCTCCGTCACCTGCCGGATGTCCAGATGATGGCTCGTTCCTAATCTAGGAGAACGATATGTTCGATTATTTCCGCAAGGAAATCGAGTGGGCCGGACGCCCGCTTATTCTTGAAACCGGCAAGATCGCCCGTCAGGCTGACGGCGCTGTCATGATCACCTATGGTGACACGGTCGTTCTGTGTACGGCTGTTGGTGCCAAGAGCGTCAAGCCGGGACAGGATTTCTTCCCGCTTACGGTCAACTATCAGGAAAAGGCTTACGCTGCTGGCAAGATCCCAGGCGGGTTCTTCAAGCGCGAAGGTCGTCCGTCTGAAGCGGAAGTGCTGAATGCACGTCTGATTGACCGTCCCCTCCGTCCGCTGTTCCCGGAGAACTTCCGTAATGAAGTTCAGGTTACAGCTACGGTTCTGAGCCATGACATGGAAAACGATCCGGCGATCGTGTCCCTGATCGGTTGCTCTGCTGCCCTGACGCTGTCTGGTATTCCTTTCTTCGGTCCGGTTGCTGCTGCTCGCATTGGTCGCATCGATGGCAAGCTCGTCGTGAACCCGACGCTGTCCGAAGTTAAGGACAGCACGCTGGATCTCGTTGTGGCCGGTACGTCTGAAGGCGTGCTGATGGTTGAGTCCGAAGCCAGCGAGCTTTCGGAAGAGACCATGCTGGAAGCCGTGACCTTGGGTCACACGTCCTTCCAGCCTGTGATCGAAGCCATTATCGCTCTGGCCGAACACGCAGCTAAGGCTCCGTGGGATCTGCCGTCGCTGACGAAGGAAGAAATTGCCCTTCGCAAGCGCGTCGAGAAGGTCGGCAACAAGCTGATGGCCGATGCCTACAAGGAGCGCGTCAAGCAGGCACGCTACAAGAAGGTTGCTGAAGCCAAGGACCGTATCAACGAGATCCTTGCTGAAGAAGGTCTTGACGTTGAGCTGGCCAAGCCGATGCTCAAGGAGCTGGAAGCCCAGGTTGTTCGTGGCTCCATCCTCAAGACCGGTATCCGCATCGACGGTCGCGATCTGAAGACGGTTCGCCCGATCCTTGCAGAAGTCGGCATCCTGCCGCGCGCCCATGGTTCTGCCCTGTTCACCCGTGGTGAAACGCAGGCTCTGGTCGTTGCAACGCTTGGCACTGGCCAGGACGAGCAGATCATTGATGCGCTCGAAGGCGAGTACCGCTCGAACTTCCTGCTGCACTACAACTTCCCTCCGTACTCGGTGGGCGAGTGTGGTCGTATGGGTTCTCCGGGCCGTCGTGAGATTGGTCACGGCAAGCTCGCATGGCGTGCGCTGCATCCGCTGCTGCCGTCCAAGGAACAGTTCCCGTACACGATGCGTGTCGTCTCCGAGATCACGGAGAGCAACGGCTCCTCATCCATGGCAACCGTCTGCGGTACGTCCCTGGCGCTGATGGATGCCGGTGTTCCGCTGCCGCGTCCGGTTGCTGGCATTGCAATGGGCCTGATCAAGGAAGATCGTGGCTACGCTGTGCTGTCCGATATCCTGGGTGATGAAGATCATCTTGGTGACATGGACTTCAAGGTGGCCGGTACGGCAGACGGTGTGACCGCTCTGCAGATGGACATCAAGATCACGTCCATCACGCCGGAAATCATGAAAATTGCTCTTGAGCAGGCTCGTGAAGGGCGGATCCATATCCTTGGCGAAATGTCCAAGGCTCTGACGGAAGGTCGTGACGACGTCTCCGGCAATGCGCCGAAGATTACGACGATGTCCGTGCCGAAGGAAAAGATCCGCGATGTGATCGGTTCCGGTGGCAAGGTCATCCGCGAGATCGTCGAGTATTCCGGTGCCAAGGTTGACATCGGGGATGACGGCACGATCACGATCGCTGCTTCCAATGACGAACAGGCCCAGAAGGCTATTGCTCGCATTGAAGGCATCGTGGCTGAGCCGGAAATCGGCCGTATCTACGACGGTAAGGTTGTAAAGACGGCCGACTTCGGTGCATTCGTGAACTTCCTTGGCCCGCGTGATGGTCTGGTGCACATCTCCGAGCTGACGCAGGGCCGTGTTGCCAAGACGTCCGACGTGGTCCAGCAGGGCGATGCCGTGAAGGTCAAGGTCATCGGTTTTGATGACCGCGGCAAGGTGAAGCTGTCCATGCGGGTTGTCGATCAGGAAACTGGTGCCGATATCACGGAGAGCGTGGGGGCCAAGGCCGGCCGTCCGCCCCGTCGCGACGCCGAGTGAGTCCTCGGGCGGGGCTCGCAAGGCCCCGCCTTTTTTGTGTGAGTATCGGAGACATCGAGTCCCCATGAAGTTGATCGACACCCTTCGTTTTGGTGGTCAGGATGTTCTGCCTCTCGTCGAGGGGGGCAAAGGTGTTTCTGTCTCCACCGGTACTTCGGCAGGTCATTGGGCCGCTGCCGGCGGAATTGGAACCATTTCCGCCGTCAACGCTGACAGCTACGACGAACAGGGGCGTCCTGTTCCCCAGATTTACCACGGACGGACCCGCCGTGAACGGCAGCGCGAACTGATCCGCTACGCCATCGATGGCGGTATTGCCCAAGCGAAGATTGCCCGTGAGATCTCAGGTGGCAAAGGACGCCTTCACGCCAATATCCTGTGGGAAATGGGCGGCGCTGAAGAAATTATCGAGGGTATCCTCGAAGGCGCTCCAGGCATCATCAACGGCCTGACCTGTGGCGCTGGCATGCCATATCGTTTGTCTGACATCGCGATCAAACACGGTATTCCCTACTACCCGATCGTGTCATCCGGCCGTGCTTTCAATGCGCTCTGGCGCCGTGCGTACAGCAAGGCACCGGAACTGCTGGGTGGCGTGGTGTATGAAGATCCGTGGCGCGCAGGTGGCCATAATGGTCTTTCCAACACGGAAAACCCGTTACAGCCGGAAGATCCGTTCCCGCGTGTGCTCGAGCTTCGTCGGGTTCTGCGTCAGTACGGTCTGGATGAAACGCCCATTATCATGGCGGGTGGTGTCTGGGCTCTTGAAGAATGGCAGGACTGGATTGGTAACCCGGATCTTGGGCCAATCGCTTTCCAGTTCGGAACGCGTCCGCTGCTGACAAAGGAAAGCCCGATTCCGGAGGCTTGGAAGCGCCGTCTTCTGACGCTGAAGAAGGGGGATGTTTATCTGAACCGCTTCTCTCCGACCGGCTTCTATTCCTCTGCTGTCAACAACAGCTTCATGCATGACCTGCGAGGCCGCTCGGAGCGTCAGGTTGCGTACAGCCCCGAAGTCACGGCAGAGCTGGATGCGTCTTACGGCGTCGGTGCACGGAAGCGCGAAGTGTTCGTGTCCTCGACGGACCGTCAGCACATCGCAGGTTGGGAGGCCGCGGGCTTCACCGAGGCGCTCCGTACGCCTGATGACACGCTGGTTTTTGTCACTCCTGACAGTGCCCGTGAAATTCTGGCTGACCAGACGAACTGCATGGGCTGCCTGTCGGCGTGCAAGTTCTCCAACTGGATGCAGCGTGAGCCTTACACAAACGGTCAAAAAGCTGACCCGCGGTCTTTCTGCATCCAGAAGACGCTTCAGACGATTGCGCATGCTCCGAATGACGAGCATGCGGATGATGTGGTTGACCACAACCTGATGTTTGGTGGCACGAATGCCTGGCGCTTCGGAACTGATCCTTTCTATGCGAATGGATTTGTTCCTACAGTTGGTCAGCTCGTGGAGCGTATTCTGACAGGACGATAACATGACGGTGCGTGATCCACTGGCGCGACAGGCTTCATTGAACCGCACCCGTCATCTGACTTTCCTGTCACAGTTTCTGGCCCGCCATTCTGTTCCCCTCAGCCCGGAGCAACTTGCTCCTGCTGAGGGTGTCCGGGCGGCCCTTGCAACGGTTGTTGCCCTTCTTCCTGCTCTTTATTTTCATCAGGCTGTTTTTGCCTGGGCTGCTTTTGCAGCATTTTGGTGCTGTCTGATTGAACCCGGTGGCACACCGCGTGAGCAGATGCGTATCCTCGGCATCTTTACGGTTGCGGGTGCGGTACTGGGCGGTGTGACGTCCCTGATTGCGACATTCCCGTATGGGGGAGTCATTCCCTGGTTGATCGTGACAGGTCTGTTCGCGGGGCTGGCGCGTGCCTTAGTCCCCAGCATGGCGCTCCTGTGCGCGCTGCTGGGCTGCGTCATGCTCGCCGGGATCGGGTTTCCGGCGCATTCATTCAACGATGCTCTGACGATTGCGCTCGCCTTTGCTGGCGGTGGAACGTGGGCGATCGTGCTGTGCCTGATCCTATGGCCGCAGCATCCCTATGCGCCTGCACGGCGGGCTGTTGGGGGCTGCTATCAGCTTCTTGCCGTGATGGCTGGAGAATTGGCCGCAGGTCGCCTTCAGGAGACGGTTCATCGCCAGACGATCCGCACGGCCATTGAGCGGGCGAGAGGTGTTGCCCTTCAGATTGATGCAGGCCATGCCAGTTACAGTATGCGTGGTCGCCTGATTGCCTCTCTTGCCGGTGCAGAGCGTCTTTTCACGGCGATGCTGGCTGTTGAGCATCTTGTTGAAACGCGTGGGCTGGATTTTGAAGCGCGTGGAACACTCGCAGCATTTTCGGCACTTTGCCAGCATGCCAGTGAGGCCGCTCTGTCTCCCAGCCCAGATCTGAAACGCCTTTCCCGAGAGGCTTTGGGTCTGGCGGATAGTATTCGTGTACGCTCCGGCACGATCGGAGAACTGGTGGCAACCAGCGCACGGACGCTTGGCACGCTTGCTGATGGTCTGGCCGAGAAAGCGAGACTCCCTTTCGATGCCGACGCTCCCAAGCACGTCGCCCGGCTGACGCCTGTTATCTGGCGTCATGCCCTTCGCATGGTCGTTGGCCTCCTGGGGACTTATCTGGCGACGCAGTGGTTGGGCCTGAGTTACGGCTTCTGGGCTCTCGTGGCTGTACTGCTTGTTATCCAGCCCTCCGGCCAGACAACCCTGGTGCGGGCTCTGGAGCGCGTTCTGGGAACAATCGGCGGGGGTGTTCTGGCACTTCTGGCAACGCCGTTCCTGCCGGGGCCGACTGAAATGATGGTCGCGCTTGCGTTGTTCGTGATTGGCGCGATTGCCATGCGCGCGGTCAACTATACGCTTCTGGTCCTGTTCCTGAGCGCACATTTCATTATCGTCACGGAAATGACGATGCCGTCTGATGGTGTCGCCTGGCTCCGTATTCTGGATAATACGCTTGGCAGCCTGATTGGCCTTGGCTGCGCTTTTGCACTTTTCCCCCAACGGCAGACGCAGGACATGGACGGTCTGTTGCGCGCCGCGATTGTGGGGAACATTCGCTATCTGTCCGCCGTACTGAATGGCAATGATACGGTTTCTACAGATCGGACGCAGCGTCAGGCAGGGATTGACACCACACGGGCGGAGTTTGCCCGTGGCTCGCTTCCGCTTCTTGGTGGGCTTTCTGGTGTGGGACCGGGGGCGGAGCGCATGCATGCCTTGTTACGCGCGCTCCGAAGCCTGAGCGGAGAAGTCACGCTCCTTCGGTTTGATATGGCTGCCGGGCTGTGTGCGCCTGATCCTCAGACCGGCCAGTTCTGGAAGGAAAAGGCCGAAGCTCTTGAAGCACGAGAGCCCCTCGCGGAAATTGCGGGGCAGCTTGAGAGTGGTGAAATCATGTCGAGCATTGCGGCGCTGAAGCGTTCTGATCGACCCGTTGCAAGTGAAGAAGCTCAGGGACCGGTTCTCTCCGGCCCCTGAGCAGGGTGTCAGTGGCGTCCACCACCACCGGGGCCACCGTGACCGCCACCACCATGTCCGCCCCCTCCAGGACCTCCTCCGCCGCCCGGACCTCCGCCATGGAAGCCACCGCCGCCGGGACGGCCACCACCAGAGAAGCCTCCGCCTGGACGACCGCCTCCTCCGGGTCTGCCTGGGGGTGGGCCACCCCCAGGTCGGCCGCCCCCGCGGTATCCACCTCTCCAGCGGCCGCCTCCCGCCGGTCCAACAGCGTAGCCCGGTCCCCCGCCGCCCC